>DUOF01000142.1 GCA_012839015.1 bacterium | reverse complement strand
GTTATAAATACTTACAAGTAAAGACAGTTAAATATGGAAAATATGAAACATATGATAAGACAAATTTGTTTTATAAAGCAATGGGTTTTTCTGAACTTGAAGTTTTTCCTACTTTATGGGATGAAAGCAATCCGTGTCAAGTCTATGTGAAAGCTATTTGAAATAAGTTAAAAAAAGACTAATTCTTTATGATATGATCCCCTTAAAGTAGACACTACAAATAATTAAAGTTTGTAGTATCTATGGAGAGGGGATTTTATTATGGGTAGAAAACCAAAGCAAAGCAAAGAAATAAAGTTAATAACAATCGAGCAATATCATTCTGGTACTAAAACTGTTGGCGAAATTGCTGAAGATTTAAATGTATCACAAATCACAATTTATTCTTGGATTAAAAAATTCGAGTCATTTGGTGAGTCCACTTTTGATTACTTTAAAAAAAATAGTAGTTATACTGCTGAGTTTAAGCTACAAGTAATTAATGCTTATTTAAATGGCGAAGGATCATACTCAGATTTAGCTATTAAATATCAAATTCCATCCTACTCAACATTAAAAAGGTGGGTTATAAAGTACAATAGAGATATCAAAATTAAGGATTATAATCCAAAGGGGTATGTCTATATAGCTAAAAGTAGAAAAGTAAGTTATGAAGAAAAATTAGAAATTATTAAATGGACAATAAATAATGGTTTAGAGTATAAACTAGCAACAGAAAAATTTGAGACTTCTTATGCTCAAGTTTATAACTGGGTAAAAAAATATAATGAGTTTGGTGAAGATGGATTAATCGATAATCGTGGTAAAAGAAAAGATTTAGAAGACTTAACTGAAGTTGAAAAACTAAACGTGAGGTTGAGTTTTTAAGAAGGAAAAATGAACGATTAGAATTGGAGCAAGAAGTTATAAAAAAGTTCCAGGAAATAGAGAGGAGGGATCTTTCAACAAGGTCCGTCAGGAAGCCAAATACAAAACGATAAGAGAGTTTAATGAAGCCAAAGAGTATAAAGTTAGAGTACTATGTGAAATACTTTCTATTCCACATAGTAGCTATTATAAATGGCTTAAAAGGACTGAAACTAGTGATGAGATATTAAATAAAGAGATAACTAATTTAATAATTAAATTACATGATAAGCATAAAGGTATCTTAGGTTACCGACAAATGACTTTATGGATTAATAAGGAACTTGGTTCAAACTACAACATTAAACCTATTAGACGTTTAATGAAACTAGTAGGTGTTTCTTCTCTTATTAGAAGAAAACGTAAGGGATATAAGAAACATATTCCTGAACAAGTTGGCGAGAATATATTAAACAGAGAATTTAAAGCAGAGAAACCAAATGAGAAATGGTTAACATACGTTACTGAATTTAAAGTAAGCGGAACAACTACTAAACTATATTTAAGTGCAATAATAGATTTATTTGATAATAGTGTAGTCGCCCATAAATTAGGAACATCAAATAACAATCCTTTAGTCTTTGAAACATATGATTTAGCAATCCTAAACAACCCAGATGCAAAACCAATATTTCATAGTGATCGAGGTTATCAATATACCAGCAGAACTTTTAAACATAAACTAGATATTCAAGGATCAATCCAAAGTATGTCTAGAGTTGGAAGGTGTATTGATAATGGACCTATGGAAGGTTTTTTTGGGATAATTAAGTCAGAGATGTATTACTTAAATAAATATAATGATATTGAAGTTTTGAAAAATGATATTGATAATTACATTAATTTTTATAACAATGGACGTTATCAAACAAAATTAAAAGGCCTGTCTCCGATAGAATATCGGAAACAAGCCTGATTTTAACCAAATATTTAATTATTTCAACTGTCTACTTGACAGGGACCAGTTCATTACTTGAATTAGCCTTTTATATATTTGCTTAGTCATTTGCAACTTTTAAGGTAAAAGCGAATAATGATAGGAAACCTGTGTAAATTACAACAGAATATACACTGATACGTTCAGGAATTCCAAAATAATTTTCTGGGACAATGCCAGTACCGATTGAGCCAAGAAACATTAGACTTAATGATACAATAGTTATTATTCCTAAGAGT
>DUOF01000141.1 GCA_012839015.1 bacterium | reverse complement strand
TTTATCCATAACTTCGGTATACTTCTCATCGTTATACTTTTCCTTTTTAATCTTGCTATGTATGCCACCATAAGCTCCAGCGCCTGCGAGTGAACTGCCAAGACAAAAAATGAAAACCCCAAAGAACTTCTTTATTCTCTTCTCTGGTCTAATGTAATCTTTTTGCATGCTTTTCAACAACCTTCATATTATATGCTCTAACGTGATTTAACAGTGTCTTTTTCTTTTTCCTTATCCAAAGGTGGATAAAAATAATTCAAAGCATCAATGTCGTCTTGGCTTAAGTCAGAGTCAGAACTGTCAATAACACTTCTCATAATAGTCCCACCCCTGTTTACATCTCTAAATCCAAGTGTATGCAAGACCTCATGTAAAATTACTGGATAGATATAGTCATAGTAATCAGGGTTAATGTATATTTCAGAACCTTTGGAAATCTCAGGTAGAAAGACCTTTTTTTTGGTTTTTGCAAGTCCTACAACGGTAGCTTCATATGGAAAAACAGCGTTCTTATTATATTTTTTTAATAATTCATCGCTCATTTCTTGGATAGATAGGGTACCTTTCGCATTGGAGTCCATTGTTACCAAGTTAAAAGTTAGTCCCTCACACACTTCGTTAAGACGGGCAATCGCCCTTTCTACATCAGCCATATATTGTTCAGGTATTGAGTCATCTACCACGACAATTATCGGCTCTGAAGGCCTATAATAAGTGTATGGAGCACCAAAGTAATTTACATCCATCATCTCGGTATACTTTTCATTATTGTACCTCTCTTTTTTATTCTTGCTATAGTTACTACTGTAAACAGCGCCCCCCACAAATGTACTACTAACACAAAAAACTAATACACCAAAGAATCGCCTTAGTCTTTTTTCAGCCTTTACGTAATCTTTTTTCATGCTTTTCAACCACTTTCTATAATAATTAATTCTATAAACAGCGTGTGAACTTAATATTAGTATAATTAAATATGTTTTCTAGGTCAATCTAAATATAAGGGGGCAATTAATTCTAAAATTATCTAGTATGTAAATTATTTAATAGCATATAATTAATTGGTGATAAAATTATGTTTATGAATGTATTAATAGGAAACTATGTAAAAAGTTTAAGTATAGAAGACACTATACTAATAGCAAAACAATTCGAAATAAATTTCACTTATGAAGAAATGGCTCGAGTACTACCTTACTTAAAAGAGAATTACCTTCAACTATTTGATGAGCAAAAGAGCTTTTATCTTATTAGACAACTAGGAAATATAGCAGGCGAGCAAACTGCTGCTAAAACAGGATCTCTAATTCAAAAACTACTAGTCATCCTATCAACCTTCTCTTAATAGTTTAATTTCTTCTTTATATGGAGGTTTGTCATCTATCCATGGAGTTTCCAAGATAAAGATTTTATCTTGCAACAATGGATGGTGGACAACCTTTTTTAATGTCCCTAAACCAATATAACCCTCGCCAATATTGGCGTGACGGTCTTTGCTTGAACCTAGAGTGTTTTTAGAGTCGTTTACATGGACTACCTTTAACAAATCTAGTCCTACTACCTCATCAAACTGGGCGATAACCCTATCTAAGTCCTTAACAATATCATAACCAGCATCAAAGATATGACATGTGTCTAGACAAACACCTAGTCGCTCTTTTTTAGTTACATTATCAATAATATATCTTAACTGTTCAAAGGTATAACCAAGTTCGCTGCCCTTTCCAGACATTGTCTCTAAAAGAATAGTAACATCATGATCATCCTTATCTAAAACTTCATTTAAACCTTCAATGATTCTTGCTAGCCCTATTTCTTCACCAGCTCCAACGTGACTTCCTGGGTGAAGTACTAATAGTTTAGCGCCTATCTTGGCAGTTCTTTCTATCTCCTGTCGTAAAAAATCCTTGGCTAGATCAAATACATAATCAGCAGTAGTATTAGCCAGGTTGATAATATATGGGGCATGAACTACAAGGTGATCAATATTAATGTTTTTTTTCTTCATTAGTTCTATCGCTTCTTCAACCCTTAACTCACTAATTGGTTTCCTTTTTGTGTTTTGTGGGGCACCGGTGTAGAACATGAACGTATTGGCATCGTAACTAAGTGCTTGTTCAACGCTACCTAATAACATTTTAGGCGAAGACATATTAACATGACTTCCAATGATTAATTCTTTCATTTTATTCACTCTTCCCTTCTTTAAATATTCTCTTTTTTATTTGTTTCCTACGATAATCTTTTTTAATCTTATCGATTTCTCTTTGAGCTTTCTTTTTATAGTTTGGTTTTACTTTTTTCTTATTAGTTAGGTTATAGACCTTTCTTATTTTCTGGTTAAGGGATTCATCTAATTTCTTGTTAGACTTAAAGTTTTTATCAATAATTCTGACTTTATTGTTTCTTAACTGAATATACTTTAATTCTATATTATTATTGGTTAATTTATTTAGGGTCTTTTGTTCCCTTTCTTCATAGAACACAAAACACTCACCTGATTTTCCCATCCTGCCGGTTCTCCCAGCACGGTGAAAGTAAAACTCGATATCATAAGGAAGGTCAGTACTAATGACATGGCTCACACCTTCGATATCAATACCGCGGGCAGCGATATCACTAGCTACGATATATTGAAACTCATTGTTTTCAATCCTCTTCATGTTTCTTCTTCTAGTTCTAGCGTCTAGGTCACCGTGAATTATAGTTACATTTAACCCTTCATTCACAAGGGTTTCATAGTACTTATCCACTAGTTCCTTTTTAGAAGCAAAAATTAGACAAAGGTAGGGATTAATAGATCTAGTTAAATCTACTAATGTATCTTCCCTAGACTTGCCTTTTAAGGCAAGGGCATAGTGATTAACATTGCTAGCAGTTTTATTATTTTTAATTTCTATTAATTCATGACTTGTTAAATATTTCTTAATGAAATGTTGAACGTGTTTGTTGATGGTAGCACTGAAAGCTAGAGTTTGGACTGTGTCACTAAGTTTTGACATAAGTGCATCAACATCTTGTAAGAATTTCATTTCAAAAATCATATCAATCTCATCGATGACAATAGTTTGTACTGTGCTTATATTAAACAGGGCATTTTCTAATAAGATATCCTTTAACCTAGCAGGAGTTCCGATTATTAAATGAGGAACACTAGTCCTCCCTAAAGTCCTCTGACGGTCGAAACCTCCGGTTAGGAGCATTAATTTAAGTCTCTCCTCATTTTGAGCATAGTCACTTGCTTTATCATATATTTGTTTAGCAAGTTCCCTAGTGGGGGTAATAATAATAGCTTGCAAAGAGTCTGTTTCAACATCTATCTTGTTAATCGTGGGTATTAAAAAAGCATCACTTTTACCACTTCCGGTTTCACTAACCCCGATTACATTTCTGTTTTTAAGTGCAAGGGGGATGATTCTAGATTGGATATCAGTGTACTTAGAAAATTTTTTAGTATTAATAAGTGTATCTAAAACAAATCTCTTTAATTCAAAGTTTTTAATGTTCATAAGTTCTTCCTTTCTACTGTGTAATTATAACTTAATTTAATTAAGTAAACAATCTAACTAGTAAAGCATATTTTAAATTAGGGGTGATACTATGAATAATTTCGGTTACAATCCTTTTTATAACAATGCTTATATGGGACAAGCTTATAGAGGTATGGGTGCAGCCAAATATGCTGCAGGTGGTATGAGAGGACTTGGTAGTGCAGTGAGGGGTGGAAGCCCGTTTATGACCCCTGGCACTACTAAAGGTTTAATGGGTGCAGCGGCTTCAAGTGCAAGAAAAGGTGCCCTGAAGGGTGTTGGGAAAAAGATAACTTTTGGTGGTATACTTGATGGTACTCAAAAGACTCTGGGTACTATTAACCAATTTATCCCAATTTATAACCAGGTAAAGCCAATGGTCGATAATTCTAAAACAATCTTCAAGGTCTTTAAAGGATTAAAATCAGATAAAAAGACTGATAGCAAGAAAACTAATATGAACTACTCAAACAACTATAAGTTTACTGAGCAAGAGAAAATTATTGATGTTAATGCTAGAGAAAAAAAAGAAAGTTCACAAGATGAACCTTCTATAAATGCTAATAAACCAAGTAGACCGTTTTTCCCTAGTTAGTCTTTTCTACGCTTTATCCCTTTAAAGTGATTGCCAAATATAGTTAAAAGTCCTACTACAATAATAAGGACAGCAGCAACTACTGGCACATTAATGTTATCAAAGTTAAGGGCAATAAATAGGGTCGCTCCAATTAGACTTACTATTATATTGCTAATTAAAGGACCGTTTAAAATTAGACTGGCAATGCCTGGTAATAATATGAAGAGTCCAATGTAATTACCAAAACTAAAAGTATGCCAACCATAGATATCTCCAAGGATAACTAAGCCAAAAATAACTAAGTTAATCCCCCAGATATATTTTAAATTGGAACCATAGTTTTTCATTTACTTGTCTCCTTTGGCCCTTGAATCATATTGACCAGTGTCAGTTCTAACCACTACTAATTCTCCCTCTTCAATAAATAGAGGTACTTTAACTAGATGTCCAGTTTCTAAAATGGCATCTTTAGTAGCTTTGTTAACTGTATCTCCTTTAACAGCAGGAGCACATTCTGTAATAGTTAGGTTTACTTTAATAGGTAAATCAATTCCTATGACTTCATTTTCAAAATAAGTGATCGTAACAGTCTGGTTAGTAACTAGGAATTTAAGTTCCCATTCTAGTCTTGATTTTTCTATTCCTACTTGTTCAAAAGAGTCGTTGTCCATAAAGACTATTTGCTCTCCATCATCATACAGGTAAACCATCTCTCTCTTATCTAAGAAAATAGGTTTTACCTTATCTCCCGCAGTATAACTAAGTTCGGTAAAATTACCGGTTCTTAGGTTTTTTACTTTTACCTTGATATTCATTTGACCCCTGGCAGTTTTATTTCTGTTAATTTCCATAGTCAGGTACAAATTATCATTATCGCTAAACGTAGAACCAGGTTTCAAGTCATTTACTAGTATCATTTAAATCTTCCTCTCTAGGAAAATTTTAGCAACAAAGATTATTAAAGTAAAGGCAATTATAAACATAATCGACTTAAATTATTACAAATACCAACTTTAGACAAAAAGCGAGTTACATTGTAGTTATTATTGTAACGGTGATACTCATGAAAATCTTACTGGGATTTATTTTTACCATATTTAGTTATCTTTTTAGAGATAATTTAGTTTTAGCAAATCTAGAATTAGTTGACCTAGGCTATGATAAGGTAATTAGTGTTGTTTCAAGCTATAACAATGAAATAATTGTTTATGAGGTTGAGACTAATTATGAGTGTAATTTGGGTACTACCCAAAACATAGGTAAATGTAGAAACATAGTAATCTATAACTCGCGTGAAAACACATTTAGAGATTATAAAACAAATAACGATCAAGTACCTGATGGTTATATTAGTTTTCCCTCGATTGATAAATACGGTAATTATTTAACCTTCACCTCCAATGCTAGTAACATATTAGAAACAATGACAAGTGAAAAAAACACTTTTGTATACTTATATGATATAAGGAACAATAAATCAATAATGCTAACTAACAAAGGTAGTAAGTTTAATAATGATAGCTACTTGTCTAAAATAAGTGCTGATTCTAAATATATCGTTTTTGAGTCAATTGCTAATAACAACATTAGTAAAGTAGAAAATGTATGTAAAAATCCCCTGGAAGATAATTACCGAAATTGTCTTAATATATATCATTATAGTATTGAAAAGGATGAGTATATTTTAGTTAATACTAAAAACAGTAACGGGGATTCTTTTTCGCCTTCGATTAGTGAAGATGGAAGGTATGTAACGTTTACTAGCCTAGCTGATAACCTAACTAGTGACACATATCTAAAACATAAAACACATGAAAATTATTCACAGATCTTCTACCGTGATACAAGAAATTCAGGGATAACCCTGATATCTAAAAATAATAATGGAGAGAGTGCAAATGGCTTTTCTAGAAATGCCATCTTAAGCGACAACGGTAAATACATCGCTTATGAAACAACTGCTAGTAACTTAATAGATAATGATTACAATGCTAATATAAAAATTATTATTTATAGTCTTGATAACAATAAAAATTATTTAGTTACTAAAAACATCTATCAGAATAAATATGAAAGCTATTTGGACGGTATAAGTAGCAACGGTTTATTACTAATTTATAGAAGTAAAATTAGTAATATCGTTGAAGGTGTTAATGAGTTTAATAATAACTTATATATTTATAATTTTAAGTCTAATAAGACGTCTTTAATTAGTGAAGTTAATGATCAAGATATTTTGTTAGCAAATATATCGGGTGATGGTAAAAAGATAAATTACTATAATGAAAACCGCGAACTATACCTATCTAATAGTGATTTAAGAGCACCAGTAATAGAAAAAAATCAAGTGATAGTAATGCTTATAAGTGATACTAAAGACTTTAAGAGTAAGATAAATGTAACAGATGATTTAACTAGAAAAGAGGACCTAGAGTTTATTTGTGATGACTTGTATGATTTTTATAAAATAGGCATTTATGAAATTCAAGTTACCTTTAGGGATGAACAGGGCAATGTATCTGAAGAGATAGTCACTGTAGAGATTATTAAGGAGGATAATATAAGACCTGTATTTGAAGGTGAGTTTACTATTAGGATCCTAAGGGGTAGTGATAAGTTGTATTTGCTAGATTATGTTAAAGTTAGCGATAACGTTGATCATGAAATTAGTTTCACCATAGTAGATTATGGTGAGTTAAACCTAAATCTAGCCGGTGAATATAAAATAAAACTTCAAGCTAGTGATAGTTCAAATAACATATCTTACCAAGAAATTAAGGTAATCGTTTACCGTGAGTATAACCTTAGTTACTTCCTTGAAATATTAGTTATCTTATCAATCTTTGGTGTTATAGTCTTTTCTACAATTAGGGGGAAAATAAAATAGAATCATACTATTACTTGTGCTATAATGTTTTAAGTTAGAAGGTGAAGTATGAAAAAAGTAATGATTGGTCTTAGTGGTGGCGTTGATAGTGCCGTCGCTGCTTATATATTGAAGAAGCAGGGCTACCATGTAATTGGTGGTTTTATGCGTAATTGGGATAGTTTATTAAACAATGATATTTTAGGTAATCCTAATAATACAAATGATATTTGTCCTCAAGAACAAGACTATAACGATGCCAAGAAAGTTGCGGAGACTCTTGGAATAGAGTTATATAGAGTTGATTTTGTTAAGGAGTACTGGGATCATGTTTTTACATACTTTTTAGATGAATATCAAAAGGGGAGAACCCCAAATCCTGATATTTTGTGTAATAAATATATTAAATTTGATGCCTTTTTTGAGTTTGCTAAATCAAAAGGTGCGACCCATATTGCTACTGGTCACTATGCCAAAGTAGTCCATGATGAAAAGGGATCGAGAATGTATAAAGCTAAAGATTCCAATAAGGATCAAACTTATTTCTTGTGTCAATTAAGTGAAGAACAATTATCTACTTCCTTGTTCCCGCTTGGAGACATAAATAAGGAAGAAGTAAGAAGAATTGCTAAAGAATTAAATCTAAATGTAGCAGATAAAAAAGACTCTACTGGGGTTTGTTTTATTGGTGAGAGGGATTTTAAGGAATTTCTAAAGAACTATATTCCATCCCAAAAAGGTAATATAGTAGACCTAGAATCTAAACAAGTAATCGGAGAACATGACGGAGTTATGTATTACACGATTGGACAAAGAAAAGGTCTAGGTATCGGTGGTTTAAAAGAGTTTTCTGGTAAGAGTTGGTTTGTAGCTAAGAAGGATGTCAAAAATAATATCTTATATGTAGCCCAAGGTGAAGATAATGAATATCTAATGGCAGATGCTTGTATTGTTAGTGATGTAAACTGGACTTACAAGGATAAGCCTAGTGAGTTCTTTGAGTGTCAAGCTAAATTTAGATACCGTCAAAAGGATAATAAAGTACAAGTTAGGTTTATTGATGAAACTACAGTTGAAGTGAAGTGTCTAGACAAAGTTAAGTCAATAACTGCCGGACAAGCTGCAGTCTTTTATTTAGATGATTTATGTCTAGGTGGGGGAGTAATTGATAAGGTTTATAGAGACTCTCAATTAATCGGATAATATGGATGAGATAATTGCCAAAGTAAAAGTAGTATTGTTTCACAATGAAGACAATATGTACTCAGTAATAAAGGTAAAAGTAGAAGACACTACCGATAATGACTACCTTACTATTACCGGTAATTTTCCCCTGCTTGATATTAATTCAGTTTATAAATTCAAAGGAGAATATGTAAGTCACCCTCGCTATGGTAAACAGTTTAATCTTAGTCAGTATGAAAAGGTATTGCCAAATAGCAAGGAGGGCGTTATTCGCTATTTATCTAGCCCCTTATTTCCTGGAATTGGGAATAAAAAGGCTAGTACTATTGTGCGGTTCATCGGAGAAGATGCCCTAAACAAGATTAGAGAAAACCCTGATATTTTAAATAATCTTGTTAGTGAGAAAGACAAGTTTTCAATCATCGAGGGTTTGAAAGAGGAAAATTTCTTTGAAGAGGCCGTACAAATGTTTGTTACTCAGGGTCTTAGTATGAAGATGTTACTTAAAATAAGGGCGGTCTATGGAGACAAGATGAATGAAGTGATTAAGGAAAACCCATACAAACTCGTTGAAGATATCGATGGGATTGGTTTTAATACTGCTGATAATTTCGCACTTACTATCGGGATAGAAACTCTTGATGAGAGAAGAATAAAGGCAGCGATTATTGCAAGCATAGATAATATTTGTTTTAGGGACGGGGATACTTACTGTAGTATTGAGGAGATTAAGAAAGAGACAAGAAAACTAGTTAAGGAACTTGATGATAAGAGTTTTTATTACTTTGTCGAGTTATTAATCGAGGATAATAAAATAGTTAGGGAAGAAGATAAATTCTATTCACTAAAACAATATGAGGCAGAAATTGGTAATGCGAAGAGTTTAACTAGGTTCATTAAGAGAATTGTTAGTAAAGTAGAAGAAAAAGATGTTAGGGAAATAATTGAGAAAATTGAGAAGATCGAGGGAATCGAATATGATGAAGATCAAATTAATGCGATTATTAACTGTCTTAACAGTGGTATTTCAATAATAACCGGGGGTCCTGGTACAGGTAAGACTACTATTGTTAAGGCTCTTGTTAAAATTTATCAAGAATTATTGGAGTCCAATGATATATATTTATGTGCTCCTACTGGAAGGGCAAGTAAAAGACTTAGTGAGCTAACCGGAGTAGACGCAACTACAATTCACCGTCTACTTAAATGGGACTTGCACTCAAACACATTTTCAATTAATGCTGCCAATCCTCTTCTTGGTGATTTATTGATTATTGATGAATTCTCAATGGTAGATAACTTACTTTTTTATAACCTAATGAGTGCCACTAGTAATTTTTCGCAAATTGTCTTAATCGGTGATGATGACCAATTACCCTCAGTAGGTCCTGGTAACGTTTTAAAGGACTTGCTTGATTCTGGTCTTGTGAATACGATTAAACTTACTAAAATATATCGTCAAAAGGATGAGTCTAATATAATCTCACTTGCCCACCATATAAAGAGTAATAGCTCTGTTAGTGAGGATTTTAGAAATGACGTAGTTTTCTACAACACTAACAGTGTTAACATTAAAAACACAGTCCTAAACTATGTTAAGATCGCCGTAGAAAATGGTTTTAATGATGATGAGATTCAGGTCTTAGCCCCGATGTATCTAGGAATGAATGGGATTGATAACTTAAATGAGTTACTGCAAAACTATTTTAATCCAGCTTCAGAAGATAAAAAAGAGTTTAGGGTTGGTAAGAGAATTTATCGAGAGAATGATAAGATTTTGCAGCTAAAGAACCAAAATGAAGACAATGTCTATAACGGTGATATTGGTAGACTTTTAGAAATAACTAAAGAATTAAATACTACTAAGTTCTTAATCGATTTTGATGATAACTTGGTTGAATATACTAATAAGGATTTAATTAATATTACTCATGCATACTGCATTAGTATTCATAAATCACAAGGGAGTGAGTATCCTTTGGTAATTATGCCAGTTACTAATCAGTATCATCATATGTTAACTAAGAAACTCCTGTATACAGGAGTTACTCGTGCCAAACAAAAACTAATCTTAGTAGGTGATTATAATTCTTTCCTTTATGGTATAACTAATACTAACTATCGTACTAGAAAAACTAATTTAAAACACTTTCTAGAGTTATTTGTTAATAAGCTCTAGTTACTGGTGTTTTTATCAATAGCATCTTTTATAAGACTTAGTACTTCCTCTTTATTTGCTATAAGTAAATAAGTATTTGTTCTATGGATTATAGAACCAGCCTCTTGGCAGATCAACAAACCTGGTTCAATATCCCAAAGATTATTTTGCAGCAGTAATGATGCTGCAAAGCAACCATCAGATAAGAGTCCAAAGAAATTCCTGCACTACCTGTTTGTCTGATCCTTGATGTTTCATCGTTTAGATCATCAAGTATCTTATATTTTAAAAGGGGACCTTTAATATCAATTCTGTTTTGTCAATTCCCCTTTTTTTTAATGTGAATACGTTTATTATTTAGGTAAGCTCCATGATCCCTCTTTGCGTGATACATTCTATTTAACTCTGGTGCATAGATTACACTAGAGATTGTCTCACCTTTAGATATGGATGCTATTTGAATGCACTCTGATCAATTATAAAACATTTCTCGCTTTTTATTTTATCAGCATTAAATTCTTCGCTTACTATAGCAATATCACCGTAATTTTTTCTTATTTCTTCAATTATAAATCGCTCTAACTCATAATCTAGGTCGGTGACAAGGTCCTGTTCACCTTTATTGCTAACCTCTACTTCGCCCTTTAAAGCTATTCCACTGGCTTTAAGAGGCGTACTCTACATAAATTCAATGTGTTTCATATTTTTCTCCTAGCATCTTTAAGATGTTTCATAGATTAATTTAATCATTGTTATTGTTTTATTTGATGATATGAGACTGTTTTGAATAAATGTTTTATTGCTTGAGGGGTATATTAACAAAAGGTGATAAGTTATGAAAGAAGAATTAGACACTCGGTTTCTTAATAGATTAATGTATATCGGTGGTACTATTATTTTAGTTTCTATATTAGCATTTCTATTTAATTATCTTGGGCTTTTCTCATGGACTATTAAAATATTTATTGCTATTTCACCTGTTTTTATTGCTATTTTCATTAGTTTTTTAATGGAACCTGTTATTGGTTTTTTAATATCAAAGGGAATGAGGAGGAACATCGCGGTTATCATTACTTATTTACTACTAATAGGTATCATTGCCCTGTTTTTCTATATAACTGTGCCTTCTCTTATTAATCAAATAGAAAACTTAATTAATAATATCCCTG
>DUOF01000140.1 GCA_012839015.1 bacterium | reverse complement strand
TTTGAAATCTGCACCTGAATGCCGATTTCGAGAGGCCTACTCTCATCTCTTACTAAGCACGATTAATTGCGTTTATCTCACTCCTTTCGTTGCAACTTCATCTTCAGGACACACTTTGACGCTTACTATTGATATATAAGTTAAAGGCTCCGATACCTAATCGTGGTACGGAGCCCTTACTATTATTGTTTATTTCGCATATATTACTTCGTTGTTAATCAGATTTAACGCTTGCTACTCGAGCAGGTATGCTTCATAACTCTTTTTATTTGTTACTTTCACGCTTAAAGAGCTGTTTGTATCATTTATATAGTGCCACTTCTAAACCAACAATCTTAATGTTTTTGCGAAGATGATTAAATGAAATTTCGAATAAATACTCATCATCATCATCATTTATTAGCTCTAGAGGTAATCTGAAATATCTTACTTTCTCAATTGTTGGTAATGCCTCGATAGTTAAGGGGTCAAAAAGTTCACCTGAGGACTCAAATTCCTTGAGAATGTTCCCATTTAAGCTTACAGTTACAGGAATTCCTCTGCAAGTATTTTCACATTCCACCCGCACGGTTGCACGTTTAAAATATTTATTTTTATCCCTTATATAGAGTGGCACTTTAGCATAATTCATAGCAGGTAACGACCCATACCCTGACCGTGTAAAATAGTGTCTATCTTTATTGGATAAATTTTTTATAGACGTTATTCCTTTTAAAACTTCAAATGGGGGTTCTGTCCCAGGATATGCCGAGCGTCTAGGTTCGTTAAATTGGTGATGGCGTACGAAAGTGAAATTAAAGAATGACAGACCATCTACTCCCTGAGATAGAAAGCTATGAGCAGTAGTCCTATAAATGTTTTCTGTTACGATACGATTGAGAGGAAATCCTTCTGTAGTTATTCCAGAGGCCATAGCAAACTGCATTTCGCCAAATATTTTTGTATTTACTAAGGCACTTCTGTATCCTTTGATATCTAACTCCATAGTCTGATGAAAGTCAGAAGAAATGTTAACCATATCGATTAACCCCTCTTTATCCCATTGACTAATATCAAGTCCTACTTTATTGCAATTATCTATTGTGCTAGGTACTCTTACACATAAATGTATGTACTTACCGCGTTCTTTACCATAATAATTTAACATATGTCTGATACTTCTTACAAATTCAGTCATTACTTGGGTACCCTTCGTAAGAAATGAAGGATCAAAGAAGCAAGGAGAACGCATAAAATCAAGTTCTATACCATCTAAATCATATAATTGCACCAATTCTTCTAATAAGGAATAATAATGATCTCTTATCTCCGGTAACAAATAATTTTGCAAAAGTGCAGCTTTTTTATTATTCACTAATGGATGACTCCCCGCGAAATCCCCAATTCGATATTGGGGATTATCTCTCCAGAATGAGTCAATAGTAGGTGTCGATGGTTGTTCAAGTACATGAGCATCATTCATACGATAAGATATAAAAAAATCTACACCAATCTGTTTACACGCCTCATATGTCTCCCGAACAGGATCACCACCTTTTAACATATAATTCCTGAATCGATAATATATCTTTTCGAAATATTTCCAATCGTGTGTGAATGTGGGTTCTTCTAGACTTTCAGCTTCATTTTTCCAATGATCATCAATTTCCGAGTACCATAGTGCTCTTCTTAGCATAGTTGGACAACAAAGAAATGCATCTACATCTGTGTCCTTTATATCATATACAAATCTTTCTACTTGTTCTCTTGTTATTTCCCCTTCATAATCAAGACTAGGAGTAATACAAGAAGCTATACTGCACATGTCATGATTATACAAACATTTATATTCTTTCTTTTCCACTTTTCTTTCCTCCGCTTCTACTTTACATGTATTTAAGATTAATGAGCGTCACAATAAATATTGTTTATAAATCTAAAATTTGACTTGGTTTCATGTTATTTAATCCCTCAAATACATTTGTTGCACTTTCGTACACATACCCAACATCACTACCACAAAATAATATTTTTGCACCTCTTTTTATCCATTGGTTTACTATTTCTGGCTCATATGCCATTGAGACACCAAACTTTTTGCCAGCATTTTGCAGTATTTGGGTTGCTCTATCATATATATCTAACAATTTGGGATGTTCAGTCTGACCAATTAAACCAACCGATGCAGCTAAATCATTTGGGCCAAAAATGTATGCATCTATCCCCTTTACACTTAAAATTTCCTCTAAATTTTCTATCGCATCTATATGCTCTAGCTGTATCACTTTCCACATTTTGTTATGATACATTTCTACATAATCTAATTTAGTTGTTCGTCCATAGTCTAATGCCCTTAACGGCCCATAACCTCGTATACCATCAGGTGGATATTCACAAGATTCTATGGCTTTTCTTACATCATCTGCTGTTCTTATATATGGAAAAATTATACCGTCTGGTCCCATATCTAGTATTGGCTTGACGATTACAGAATCATTCCATTGTATTCTTACAACTGAGCATGCCCCTCCAGATTTTGCTGCAATTAAATTTAGCAACACTTCATTAACGCCTATAGCAGTATGCTCCATATCAATCCACAGAAAGTCAAATCCAGCGATTGCCATAGCCTCTGTCAGCATTGGTGCTCCACAAAAAATATGGGAACCCAAAATAATATTGCCGTTTTCAATCTTCTCCTCAATTTCCTTTAATATCAATTAAAATCTCCACCTTTATTTTTATTTTTAAACCCTCTGCAAGTCTCGCGAATTAATAGTTGTGGGTGGTGTACTAACAAGGTATTAGACATCCCGAATTCGTTTTTCATTATCTCATATAAAATCTTTCCGGCGCTATAGCCTGATTCATGACTGCTTATTACAACACAAGTTAACTTTTCATCCATATTGTTATCTGTCCACTTGATAGAACTCTCAAAGCCGATTAAACCCACATCATCAGATATACGTAAATTAGATTCTTTAATAGCCTGACTTATTGGGACAGCTAGTTTATCTATAAAGCAAAGAAATGCATCGGGTGGATTTGGCATTTGTAGCATTTTCTTTGTGATTGTTTTGATTGATTCAAAGTCATCACTGGGTAATTCTATACATGCCAAGTCCTGCTTATATGGTATCCCTACATCATTTAAAGCGCTACAGTATCCGAAAAATCTATCCATGCTTGAGCGAAAACGGGTTAATGCCATATACGCAATGCGTTTATATCCCATTTTTAATAGATACCTAGTCGCAATATATCCTCCATGATACCCATTCAAACATATCTGTGGTACCTCAGGCATATAATCAAAACTTCTATTCCAGAACACAAATGGAATATTACGGTCTTTTAAATATTGATAATTTCTCATACTATACATCGAAAAACGAGCCGGAACTATCAAAAATCCATCAACTTTTGCAGACACCATTCTCTTTATGTATGCAAATTCACGTTGTGCATCGTCATCGGTATTACATATAATGATATCAACATTGTGTTCCTTAGCGAATTTTTCTATCCCTTTAAACATTTCGGGATAAATACTATATCGAACATCTGGCATAAGAACAGTCCACGTATATATTTTTTTGTCTAATCTCCTATTATTGTAAATAGGCTTTTGTGGTGATATATAAGTTCCACTACCTTTGATAGTGTATAACCAGCCACCCTCTACCATATTTTTAACAACTTTATCTGCAGTGCTTCTCGAAATATCCCACTTACGACACATAGCCTGTCTTGATAAGAATTTTTGATTAGGTTTCATTTCACTTATGTAATCTATCACATATTGTTTTACTTTTTCATGTTTTAACATGTTAAACCTCTCTCGCCTTGCCAACAAAACCGTGGATAAGTTGAGCATTGTTGACACTTTATTACTTTATTTATCTTAACAGTTATGTATTAAATTTATCCTTTAATGGATCCAATCATAAGTCCCTTAACAAAGTGTTTTTGTGCAAAAGGGTATATTGCTATAACAGGAAGACTAGATACTATTATTAGACCATATTTAACTGATTCAGCTAACATAGCTGCGTGCAATGCATCTTCCCCTACTAAACCAATATCAAACTGTTGTTGCATAGCATTATTTGCATTAAGTATTTCTCTTAATATCAATTGTAAAGGAATCCATTCGCGTTTATTCATATAAATTAAAGCATTAAAGTATGAATTCCAATGTCCCACAGCAGAAAAAACAGCAAGCATTGAGATTAGGGGTTTTGACAAAGGTATTACTATTTTATAAAAATAATATAGATTATTACTCCCATCAATGCGAGATGCATCGAATAGATCACGAGGTATCGTGGAGTCTATAAAAGTTCTTGCAATTACAATGTAATACATGCTAACAGAACCTAAAATAATCAATAATACTGGATTATTAACTAATTTCAACTGACTTATAATTAAATATGTGGGAATTAATCCTCCACTAAAAAACATAGGTATAATAAATATAGTCAAAAGTACTCTGCGAAAAGGCAGTTCTCGTCGCGTGAAAAAATATCCACTACACAATGTACTCGTTACATGTACTAGCGTTCCAAACATTGCATAAAAAACAGAATTTCGATAGCCCCTCCATATCTCACTGTTTTCAAAAATGCGCTTGTAACCTTCTATATTAAAAGTATCAGGAAAAAGAATAACTTTACCTGTGCCTACGCCAGCAGGAGAAGATATAGATGCGATCACAATAAAATATAGAGGATATATGACTATTATAAAAACTAATAGGATAAAGAAAGTATTAATTATATCGTATATATAATCAGCTCTACTACGGAAGTCTGCTACACCTTTTCTCATAACTAGCCTCCTAAAACAACCCACGTTGACCTAATAATTTTGTAATTCGATCAACTGATATTAACATTATAAAATTAACTATTGAATTACATAAGCCAATAGCTGCTGCATAACTGTATTGCACATCTAATAAACCAACTTTATATACATATGTAGAAATAACCTCAGACACTTCTGCATTCATTGAATTCTGCATTAAGAATATCTTTTCAAACCCTAAATTCAAAATACTACCACAATTTAAAATCAATAGTATTACGATTGTCGGAACAATACTAGGAATATCTATATGCCTTACTCTTTGAAATTTATTGGCACCATCCACAAGTGCTGCTTCATGAATAGAAGGATCTACTCCAGATAACGCAGCTATATATATAATACTGTTCCAACCAAGTCCTTGCCATATACCAGACCAGACATATAAATGAGGGAAAGCTGATTTTTCTAATAAAGTCATTAATGGCCCCTCTATTATGCCTATTTTATTAAGAATTTGACTGAACAAGCCTAATGACGGAGCAAAGAATATGTTTATAATACCTACAAATACTACTGTTGATATAAAATGAGGCACATAGGATACTGTTTGAGTAATTTTCTTTAATTTTGGAAAATGACAGCTATTAAGGCTTAATGCCAATATAATTGGCAATGGAAATCCAGCTATTAACGAATATAAACTTAAAGTAAAAGTATTCTTTAATATCATCCAAAACCGTGTCTGGTTAAAAAAACGTTGGAAATGATATAAGCCTATCCATTCACTCCCAACAATGCCTAACACTGGTTTAAAATTTTTAAAAGAAATAATTACGCCATACATAGGAACATAATGAAATATGGTCAAATAAATTAAAGGTAGTAATATTAATAAATACATCCCTATATTTTGACGCATAAGGCGAATAGTCGTATGATACTTAGTTTTATAAGGCACCTGATTAACTTTTTGTATAGCCATGTAGTAACAACCCTCCTATGAAAGCCACAAACTAGCTTGTATCCTCTTTGCTTTATGCCCGTCACATCACTTAAATACCGTATTATAGCAACTAGCGTTATATGATTTAGGTGTCAAAAGCCCTAATAAATAATATTATCACTTGCACCTTGAAAACTTAACACAAAGCCCATAAGAAGCCCAATATATAGTATAATAGAGATATACTATTGATGGATACGAGAGG
>DUOF01000139.1 GCA_012839015.1 bacterium | reverse complement strand
TTTCTAGGGTTTTATTAGTTTCATCTACTAAACTCCTCAGGTCATCAATACCATCAACAGTTTTACTCTTGATTACGTTTTTACTTTTAACTACTTTTAGGAAATCCTGATCAATATCACGCTCATCAACCTTCCTAGTCTTTTCAAACAAGATTGTTGAAGCAAGAGCATACTCATCTTGCTTAGTGCCAGTGAACATACGAGTTTTATTAATTAATAGATCTTCGATTTTTTTTGCTGCGACGTCGGCGTTTAAGGACTTATAGTTGATTGATAGTTCTTCAGCACGGTAACGGT
Source organism: bacterium (assembly GCA_012839015.1). Classification (GTDB taxonomy): domain Bacteria; phylum Bacillota_I; class Bacilli_A; order RFN20; family DUOF01; genus DUOF01. The sequence goes on along the minus strand of DUOF01000139.1, from coordinate 2,556 downwards.
CTGAAGAAGTGGCGGACTTACTTAAACCTTTTGTTAAGTCAAAGATAGTCCTATCGATCATTCTTAGGGTGTCATGATTAGGTGCATCACTTGAATAAATAGCTTTCCTAAATTCCATTAATGCCTCTAGAGTATTTTTAATATCTTCATCCATTTGCACTTCAAGGTCACTTTTTAGATCAACGATAGGTTCTGATGCTGGCGTTTCAGGAGTTTCAACCCTAATAGGTTCATCTCTTGCAACCTTAGGTTGTTTTTCCACTGCCTTTTCTTTATCTAAATCATTTTGTAACTTTTTCTTTTCTGCTAATTCTAGGTTATAGTTGTATTCGGCAATAGAATCATCTAGGAACCTCTCATCATTTTTCAATATTTCTTTTTCTTCTCTTCTAGCTTTGACGGCTTGACGGGCAATTGCGGTTCCAGTTGAAACTAAACCTAGACCAATAAATATTAACCAAATCATATTTTAAGACCCCCTTTATTACGGATGTCTTTTCTAACAGGCTTATAACTCTCGTCATAAACATTACTGCTCTTTAGATCGATATTATCAAGAGAAACCTCAGTTGGTGGAATTCCACCAAGTTCAATAAACTTCTCTTTGTCAATTCCTTTTTCAATAAGTTTGTTTTCAAAGACTTGTTGTCTTTTTTTAGCAAACTTTTTCTTTCTGGTATTTTTAAAGACCCCCTTAGCAACAGCTGCTGTAGGTATAGTAAAGGCAGCAATACCTAAGTATGTTAAGAAGACTGCGGATGAAATACCTGCTCCAATTAGAGCAAGACCAGCTCCAAGAGCAATACCCCACAGAATCTTACCTATGATACTCTTCCTTTTCTCTTTTTTGTTCTTTTTCTTATAAAATGCCATAACCGCACCTCGATTCCCCAATATTTAACAATTATATTATAACATTTTGACGATGCTTTTCAACTTATAATTTTTTTATGTTATCTCTACCACTTAGTTATCTATAATTCATTACTATCTAAGTATATAGTAAAAGGTCCATTGTTTTCAAGTTTTACTTTCATTTGGGCCCCAAAAACCCCAGTTTTAACGCAACTTACTTGTTTATTTAATTCGCTGTTAAAATAATCAAAAAGGTTGCTAGCTTGTTCGCCTCCTGAGGCATTAACAAAACTAGGTCTTCTCCCTTTCTTTGTATCAGCATAGAGAGTGAATTGAGAGACTGACAAGATCTCTCCATTTACATCTAAAATACTTAGATTGGTCTTGTTATTTTCATCAGGTAATATCCTTAGACCGATTATTTTATCAACCATTCTATCAATTACCTTATGATCGTCATCTTTACTAAAACCTACTAAAATTAAATAGCCATAATCTATCTTAGAATAGATTTTATTATCTATTTCTACACTTGCGTTGTTAACTACTTGAATCAGAGTCCTCATTGAAATCACCTTGTTATTATTGTATTAATAATGACTAAATAAGTAAATAATTATATAATAAATCCTAAGGAAGTGAGATTTGTGATTAAGAAACCTTTAGCGCATGCCCTAAGACCTACTAGTTTAGAAGAAGTATATGGACAAGATCATTTAACGAAGGGAAATGGCTTCATTAAAAAATGTTTAGATAATGATACTTTGTTTTCAATTATCTTTTATGGTCCCCCGGGGAGTGGTAAAACAAGTCTTGCACTTATTATTGCTAACACCTTAAAAAAACATTATCGAATCCTTAATGCTACTACATCAAACAAGAAAGATATGGAAATTGTCATTGAAGAGGCTAAGATGTATGGACACTTAATTGTTATAATTGATGAAGTCCACCGTTTACCTAAAGACAAACAAGATTATTTACTTTCATACCTAGAGTCTGGTTTAATAACCCTTATAGGTGCAACAACCGCGAATCCATTTCATGCGATTAATCCCGCGATTAGATCAAGATGTCACCTGTTAGAATTAAAGGCCCTGACAGAGAAGGATATCGTAGATGTGTTAAAGTTTGCCCTTACTAGTGAAAAGGGATTAAACAATGAATATAAATGTGAAGAAGAAGTATTGGAAGTAATTTCTAGAAGAAGTAACGGTGATGTTAGGTATGCACTTAATAACTTACAAGTGTGTGCCCTTAGTTCAGATGATAAAAAGATTACTCTAGAGATAGTTAGAGAAAACCTAAGAGTCCCAAACTATCTAATAGATAAAAATGAGTCAGGTCATTATGATGCAGTTAGTGCCCTGCAAAAATCTATCAGGGGAAGTGATGTTGATGCGGCTTTGTATTACCTGGGTAGATTATGTCTTGCAGAAGACTTGGATTCAATCGAAAGAAGGCTAATTATTACTGCTTATGAAGATGTAGGACTTGGTAATCCACCTGCAGTTGATAGGACTAAAACCGCTCTTGAAACTGCGAGAATGGTTGGTTTCCCGGAGGCTATTATCCCTCTATCTTTTGCGGTGATAGACTTATGCCTTTCTCCAAAATCTAAAAGTGCTTACACTTCAATAAAAAAAGCCATGGATAGTATTAGAAACAACCCCCAAGAAGTACCAGTCTACTTAAGACTTA
>DUOF01000138.1 GCA_012839015.1 bacterium | reverse complement strand
TTATAGATTTTGTTTAAGTAAGTATTTAAACCAATACTAAAATCATTAATCGCCCTGTAAGCAGCTTCTGAATCATCTTTTAGTGATTTTATATAACCAATATAATTATTTAACCCTTTTTCAGTATCAATCACGTATTGATTAAGTTCACGCATTTTAGCATTTAGCAAAGTGAACGGCTTTTTAGTAATTGAATGAATAAAACTATCTAGGTCACTTTTGATTCTGTTTAGATTTTGAATCCTATTTTCAAGAAGATCAAGTTCTTGATGTCTTTCTTGTTCGATAAGGAAGATTCCGCTAATGCTTTTAGTATCTCTCTTAGCTTTTAAGAAGTTTCTTAATACTTGGGAAACTTTATTGTAGACCCCGTCTACTTCGCTTTCATACTCTTCTCTGGCTACTACTTCATTAGACATTGCCTCATCAAGTTCACTAATATCTAGAGCTATCTTTTTAATATCAGTTTCTATGCCTTCATATTCTAAGTCAATAAATGATTGTTTTATCTCCTTTAGTTTTTCTTTAGTAGATTCCTCTACTAAGTTCATTTTTATATTATATAGAGGATAACCCTCTTCTTTTAAGTTCTCATATCTTTCTTTAGTTTTTTCTAATCTTCTAGGGAGTATTTGCATACTAAATGAGATAAGTTCTGGAAGTTTGTTTAAGTGATGTTTGTAGAACTCTACCTCTTCATAAATCATAGCTATTTTTTCTTCTACTTCTGAATAAATACCATTGACAAGAAGTTTGTCAACCTCTTCCATCTTGTCTTCAATCTTATTTAAACGATCTTCAAAGTTTTCCTGACAATCATAGAATTTATCTTTGTTTTCAAGAAACTCGCCACGCATAAGACGAAAACTTTCCTTTATTGGTACTAATTCTTCTCTTAGTTGTCTTTCTTTCTTGGTTATCTCATTGATATCATTTTCTAAAGCTAAATAACACTTATATAACTCATCAATATTCTTACTAATAACTTTTATTTCTTCTTTAACGTCTTTAGCACCTTTAGATTGAAGCGAACTTTTCGTTTGTTCTAGTTTAACCTCTATCTCAACAATCTTATCGGTAGATAATTCAACAAAACGTTCATTAAGTTCACTATAGGTTTCTTTGTATTCTTCATTGTTTTCACTAATCTTTTTGATTTTCTCCAGTTTGTTTTCTAGTTGATTATCTTTTATCTTTATAAATTTCTTTTCAATATTATGAAAACTCTTTTTAACTTTATTTTTGTTTTTAAATACTACTAGTAATACTACTACTAGTGTGGATGCTACTAAGACACCTGCTATAAGACTAATTTTCCACCCCATAATTAAAACCTCCGCTAAAAAGATTATAGCATTTATAGGGGCATAAACCAATTATTTGTATTATAAAATTTACCTAGGAATGTGTTTAAGATACTCTAATAAGTCCTTCTTAAATTGATTTAATAACCACTTTAAATGTACCTAGTTAATTATAAAATTTATAATACACATATTAATAAATTTGTCACTCAATAAAAACCTAGTAATTCAATTTAATCATTGACAAACAATGGTTAAATTAGTAAGATATCAAAGCATATACTTACAGCAGGTAAGCACTTTTTGTTCGGAGTTATTAACATTAGGTTTAAAGTAGTCTTTGCTGGAAGATGAAATAATTCGTAATAACAGCCAGAAAATGGAGTTTATCAACCTTGTGAGTTTGCAAAAAAACTACAAAGGAGGAAAATTATGTCACGTTATACTGGACCAAAATGGAAAATTTCAAGACGTCTTGGCTTCTCTATCTTAGAGACTGGCGAAGAGTTAAAGAAAAGACCTTATGCACCTGGACAACACGGAAACTCTAGAAGAAAAAAGATTTCTGAGTATGGAAAACAGTTACAAGAAAAACAAAAAGTTCGTTACATGTATGGATTAAACGAACGTCAGTTTAGAAAATTATTTCTACGTGCCAAAAAGTCTAAAGAAGTAAAAGGTACTGCTTTACTTATTTTACTAGAATCTAGACTTGATAACATTGTTTATCGTATGGGTATTACTAGAACTAGAAGTAGTGCTAGACAACTTGTTAACCACGGTCATATCTTAGTGGATGGAAAGAAAGTAGATATCCCATCTTACTCAGTTAAACCAGGTCAAAAAATATCTTTAAAAGAAAAATCTAGAAACTTCAAATTTATTAAAGAATCTTTAGATTTAATTCAAACTATACCAGCCTATGTTGAGTTTGATAAAACTAAACTTGAAGGAACTTATGTTCGTCATCCTGAAAGAAACGAATTATCTAGTGAAATTGAAGAGAACCTTATTATCGAATACTATAACAGATTCATCTAATAAGAAACTCACTAAACTAAAAGCTTCCAATCGGAAGCTTTTTTGTTATTTAAATATAATCTTCAGGAAACTCTTCTTTCCCTTTTTCAGTATAAGACAGTTGTCTTCTAATAGTTTTTCTTCAATAATTAAATCTATTTCTTCAACTCTTTCATCATTTAAAGAAAGACCACCATTTTTAATGAGTCTTCTAGCCTCTGATTTAGAAGGTAAGAAGTTACTATCAAATGCTAAATCCATGATATTATTATTATCTTTTAAATAACTAAAAGGTAAAACAAATTCAGGAATACTATCTAGTGTCCCTTTTTTATCTCCATACAGGGATTTCACGTCCTCGATGACCTTGTCGGCTTCCAGCCT
>DUOF01000137.1 GCA_012839015.1 bacterium | reverse complement strand
GTGGACTAATTCTAGTTATCTTTAATTGTTCTTTTATTGTCTCTAAATCTATACCTTGGGTTGATACTAATTCCTTAGTTAGCGAATCTGCACAAGAAATTAAACTAAAAGCTAGACAGTCGACACTAACTCTTTCTTCGTTATAACCTTTAGATAACTCTATTGCTTCATCAATTACTTTTTTTAATGCAGGTGTATACTCCATGTAAAAAGGCAGTCCTTCTTTTTTTCCAAAGAGATTGACTATCTCTTCTTTTAAAGTCTCATAGGTAATCCCTTCTTTTTCCAACAATATTTTTAACCTGGTATCTCTTATCTTTAAAAAAGATAAAAGTAAATGCTCGCAACCTACACTGGAATGTCCTAAATCAAAAGCAATACTCTCGGCGATAGCAATTAATTTTTGTGATTTTTCATTGAAATTTGCTAACATAATATCATCCCCTTTTTAAAAATATGTCTTACTTCTCTAATTATTGCCTTATTTCATAAATTAAAACTTTTTTGTTTTGTTTTGATAAATAAAAAAAGAGATTATTTATCTCTTAGTATTTATAATTTCATGAAATCTAATGATAGAGTTTCCTAGCCACCCCACGGGTATCTATTCCACCAAGTCCTTCTCCTTTAGAAACAGTGTTCTTTAAAGTCTTCTCAATATCTAAATAGCGGTCTATATAACCTCTTGCGACACTAATAGCAATATACACTGGATCCAGTACATTTATATTTTTTCTTGATGGCGAGGCCGCAAAGTTGGCCCCACTCTCTATAATTCCTTCGTAATATGATTGACAAGCACCAGCGAAAATAACTAAGGCATCTTTATCCACTTGGTAAATTCTTGCTTTTTTTACTGCACTAATAAAATAGTCGCTATTTTCAAATATTTCCTCATCGTTTTCCCCTCTTTTATAGTTATCATGACCAGTAATGACTAAGACGTCAGGTTTGTGTTTGACGAGTAGGTTTGTTATCTGATTTGGTACCTCTGATTCCTTCAGGTGATAACCAATGCAGGGTACACCGTGTTTCTTGTACACATCTAAACTCTTTTTTAGATATTTCTCATCCCCATCAATGTGTAAGACTAAACCATTAATCATTTTGCTTTCACGCAAAAATTCTATTTCTATTTCGTGTGGCTCCTCCACCTTGGTCGAAATAACTAAGTCCTCCAGCGGAGCATCCGCGATTAATCTTATACATTCTCCCTTTAGTGTAGCAATACCATTATTAATATCCGTTATTCGAAAGACTATATCATGGTTATATTTTATCCTACTTACTAAATCTCCTTTTTTCATCTCTAAACCCCCATTTATAAATATGAGTTTAAAGTTAATCAGTGCCTATTTAGTAAATTATTTTGACTATATCTTCTATATCCTTATAGGTTAATTCTTCAATCCTAATCATTTCATTTAAATCTAGTTCTTTAAGTGCACTGGTTAGTTTAAGACTTATTTCTTCGTCGTCTTTGAAATTATTAAGTAGAGTTTTTCTTTTGTTAGTGAAAGCCTGTTTAACAAAGTCTACAGCATTTTGATTAACTTCTTTGTTTAATTCAATGTCTATAACTATGGAATCTATCTTGGGTCTTGGGTGAAAATGATTTTTACTAACATGCAGCAAAACCTTAGCCTCACCACTTATATCTATCAAGTATTTCAGATAACTATCAACCTCATCATTCTTCTTGGTTAGTTTCTTCCCAACTTCTTTTTGCATCATTAAGATTAGGTGTTTTATCTTAGTGTTCTTAGTTTCAATAATTTTGCTAATGATATTAGTAGTTATATAATACGGTAAGTTTGAAACTACATATACTTCTTCAAAATCTAAAAAGTATTCTTCTACCAACTGATTTAAGTCCACCTTTAAAAAGTCCTGACTAATCAAGGTGAAATTGTCCCTGTCTTTAAAGTTTTCTTGTAGCAAATCAGTAAGTTTATTGTCAATTTCAATACTAACAACTCTAGAGGAAGCATTTAGTAACTCCTCGCTTAAAGCTCCTAAACCCGGTCCTATTTCTATTACACCAATATTCTTGGTTATTTTAGCATTAGCTACGATCGCAGTAG
>DUOF01000136.1 GCA_012839015.1 bacterium | reverse complement strand
CTAACTATGAATTATTATATGATGTGGAATTATCAGATATAGAAAGCAATGTAGCTAATGCTGTGTTTGAGCCTAAAAATGCAAGATATCCAATAGTTGTGCATGGCAATTTAGACTATGCATCATTTGATGTAACAGCAACTTTTATATCTGCTGAAACAATGAAGGACAATAGTGGTAAAGCAAATATTAGAATGGAAAGACTCGGTAAGGATAGATTGCTAAAGTTTATGAAAAATGGAAAACCAAAGATATATAGAGATCATCATGGCAATTTAAAATTAGTCAGTGTGGTAGATAATCCTAAGGAAACACCATATAATAACGTGGGTGGAATTGCTAAATTGTCATTTTCATTAGTTGAAATAGGGGATATGGATAGTGAAACATTGAGAGCTAACAATCTGCTCGTCGGTTTAAGTGGGGTGTTTTAATATGATAACACAAAATCAATATAATGTATTAAGACAACCTACCAGACACTTAAATATAAAGATAGATTTAATAAATGAGAACGATATTATTGTGGGTTCGTTTGAAGGTATTGCTACTGATGGACAAATAAATCTTAGTGGTGACAGTACATATGGGAGAAATGGCAATATGACTATGGTGTTTGATAAGAAATATAACATATTGCCTAGTCCTGAGTCTAAGATATGGTTTAATAAAAGAGTCGGTGTTTTTATCGGACTTAAAAATTACTTCGATGAAATGGTATGGTTTAGTATGGGAAGATTTGCAATAGATGATGTTGATTTAAACTTTGATAAGGCAGAAAAAACTATGTCATGTAGTCTTCAAGATTATATGGCTTTTTTAGATGGTACGTTAGGTGGAACATTATCACACAAAACCGTAATTGATGAAGGCACACCTATAAATGAGGCAATTAGGTCTGCATTGACTGGACTAGGCAGAGTATCTATAGAGGATATAAAAATAGGAGATATGGATTTAGTGTTGCCTTATACAATAGAGAAATCATCTGGTAGCACTGTATATGAATTAGTATCAGAGATAGTCCAAATTTATATGGGGTGGACTTTTTTCTACGATGAGAACGGAGTTTTTGTAGTTGAAAAAATAAGAGATAAGAGGAATGACCCTATTGTAGAGGTATTCGACGGTACTGAAAGAGATTTAACATTAAATACCCAACCAACAGTAAATTTCTCACATACTAGAAATGCCATATATGTATGGGGCAGACAGCTCGATGACGGCACGCAGATTAAATGGGTTTATAGAAATAAATGGTCTAGAAATAATTATTCAGAATTAGATGGTTTGACTGACAAGCAAAAAGGTGATATTTGCCACATTGCAAGTGAAGACAATAGTTATGTGTATGATGGCAGTTCATGGAATTTATTAGATTTTAAGGTAGTAAGTCAATTTAGTATAGAGCAGATTGGCGAAAAAATATGGACTGAAAGTGTCGATACAATCTTTACAGAAGAACAGGCGATGTTAAAGTCTGAGTATGAATTACAACAGAGGAGCAATATGGCAGAGGCGATTAATTTCTCAGTCGTGCCTTTGTACTATTTAAAGCCTTTAAATAAGATTAATATAGATATTGATGATTTAATTGAGGGAGATTATTTAATTGACAGCCTATCAGTTCCACTAGATTTATCATCATCAATGAGCGTCACTGCAAAGCGACTTTATTATTAGGGGGTGTTTATTTTGAGTTATTTAGACGGCAGGAGAAGTGTTTTTCCTGAAGGTGGTTATGATCAGATTTTAGAATTATTTTCATTGCCAGCTTCTCAAAGAAATAACATGAAAAGATATCAAGAATTAAAATTAAAAGAAAATTTATCCACAAATGAGCAAGATGAGCTTAATAGTCTAACAATTACCCTTCAACATTATATTATTAGCGAGGAAAGAATGAATTTATTTGGGGATATATTGATAAATATGCAAAAGTTCTTCACCGAAAATGTTGAACCATACATAGAGAATAAAAAATTAGAGTTTCAAGCTGAAGTAGATAAAATGACATATCGTGGTGATTGGCAACCAAATACTCAATATTTCAAAAAAAATGTAGTAACAAGTGGTGGAAATGGATATATCGCAAAATCAGACAACCTAAATCAATCACCACCGAATGCTACATATTGGGGACAAATATCTAGAAAAGGAGACAAAGGCGATCCATCATTAAATATTAATTTTAAAGGGGCATACGAACCATCAATGCCTTATGTATTAGGTGACGCAGTTACGTTTGGTGGCTTATGGTACTATGCTAAACAAAACACAATAGGCAATCCACCAACAGATGCAACTTATTGGGAGATACAAACTAATCAGACATTAGTGAGTGATACTCAGCCATTCGATAGCAGGATAACAGGTTGGGTTGATACTTCGCTATAAAATAAGGATTTTAATGTAATCATGAGTGAGGAAGCACGAGTAAAATGGAGCAAATGGAAGATAAAAGGAGATGGTATAAGACAATGTATAATTATAAAAATAAAGGAGGAAGACTTATATGGGAGCTTATAAATATTATAACCCATCAACACAACAATGGGAGATTGTAAAATCTAAGTCAATTATAAAGCCTGATGGCAGCTTAGAGTATACTCCAGATGATATTAAAGATATTGATGATAAAATTGACATTTTAAGTGGGACAAGTGGCACAAAAGAGAAGGCGAATAAAGAGGATTTAGATTCGCATTTGGCAGATGGTGCGTCACACTCAAAAACAGCAAGATTTGTAGTAGGAACATCAACCGCAGGGTGGACTTCTAAAGATGTTGATTATCTTTGTGATGGAACAAATGACCAAGAAGAAATTATACAAGCACTAAATGCTTTGCCCGCAACTGGCGGGGAAGTAGTCATCCTTGATGGAACTTATAATATTACGGCGAGTATCAATATTCCAAAGGAT
>DUOF01000135.1 GCA_012839015.1 bacterium | reverse complement strand
GCCAGTGAAAGATGAGCGTTAGTAACGGGGTTAAATGACCCTCCAAATATAGCTATTGTTTTATCCATTTTTATACCTCTATTGAAATTATAAGTGTTAATGATAGCAAACTAAAGGGTTATAAGCATTAAAAATGATTTATTTCATATTATTAACTAGGTGATATTATGAAGTTTTTTAAGTTTATTTTAAACGGTAATACTTTCTTACTTACTCCTTATGAGATAAAACAATATCTTATAAGTGAATACTGTAAAGATAGTTATGGTGCAAGTGCAGACTCTCTTATAACCATGAGTCAGAGTGAAGAATATGATGCAGTTATTAAGGTTTATAATAAAGACGGAAGTCTATCTCTAGTAAGCGGGAACGGATTACTTTGTGTTGGAGAATTCTTAAAGATGATAAGGACTAATTCTAAAGGTTTTATTATTAAAAGTGACTACTTGTCTCATGACCTTACTTTTGAAAAAGATTTATCTGAAGTAAAACTAGGTAAACCTAAGAAGGTTAACCAAATAGAAAAGAATCATCTCTTTAATATTATTAATCTAGGTAATAACCATATTATTAGAATTGTAGAAAACATTGATAAAACCGATTTTGAAGGCTTTGTCAAAGAGGTTAGAAAAGATAGTGAAGATAATGTAGTCATAGTAGAAATAGTAAATGCTAGTAAGATTAGACTAAAGGTAGATAAGCATGGTATTGGTGAGATGCTCTCATGCGGCAGCAGTGCAGCTTCTGCAGTCTATTTTCTCTACAATGAGGGTTTATTAGACTCTAGTGTTGAATGTGAGTTTACAGGTGGAAGTAGTATAGTTAGAATTGATGCTTTAGATAATGTTTACCTAAAAGGTAAACCTAAGTTAGTCTTTAAAGGTGAATTTTAATATTGTTATAAAATAAGTAAATAATAAACTTGGTGATTAGATGCTACTAGAAAAGATATTGCTGTATGTAATCGCAGCAATTTTTATTTTAACCATTTTTAGATTACTTAAAGTAAATAAAAAGAATATTTCAAAGATAATTATTAATACTGCCCTAGGAGGATTACTTTTAATAATACTCAATTACTTACCAGGGGTTAATCTCCAAGTCAGTTTATTGACCGCCTTTCTTACTGGTTTATTTGGTTTACCGGCAGTAATAGTAATTTGGATAATAAGTCTTATCTAAAGTTCCCCTTTTTTTGACATTACTTTTTTCTATTATATTAATGGTGATTATAATGATAAAAGTAAAAACATTTGATGAGAACCATGAATTAGATCTACAAGATAAAGTAAATGATTTCTTAAAGACAATCAAGGAAGAAGACTTTATTGATATTAAGTTTAGTGTCGGGGTTGTCTCCTTAATTGATAAGGAGCAAATATTTTGTTTTAGTGCGCTTATTATTTATAAAACTCAGTAACTATGCTAATATTTAGTTGGTGATTTAAATGCTTAAAAGATATTTAACAATAATAATAACTTTTGTAGTTCTTGTAGGGATGTACTTAATTTTCTTTCATGATAGAAACAGTGTAGACAAGGAATATGCTAAGTATTATGAAATGCTAATTAATAGGGAAGAGTTTTTAGAAGAAGCTGGAGTAATTGATATTTTAATACCAGCACCTAAAAAAGTTGGTGATAAATATCAATATAGTATTAGCTTTGTCGATGCTAAACAAAGACTTGAAAATGTTAAAATAATGATCTTAGATAGTAGTGTTAAGAAAGAAGATAAAATAAAAATGACTCCGAATAGTTTTGGAATCATTAACAACAAGGGTTATACCTTTGATGTCAAAGAAGCTGCCGAGTTAGACCCATCTGATAATGTCTTAGCAGGTGGAGCTTTCAACCTATATGACAAGGATAAGGTTGATTACTTTATTATCTATCTCGCCTTTAATAATCAGGAACTGTTTATTAAGATATTAGTATAACTTAAAAAAGCCTATGAGGCTTTTTTAGTTTATCTAGACATAGTTTTCTTTCTATAGTAACTAAATATTCTAGGAGAAGGGTTTCTAATTTCATCAATAAGATTAATATCCTTCTTAAGTACATAGAATTGGACCGCTTCAGTAGGGTTATTGATGTGCTTAATAAGCTTATAATCCTCTTTAACAGCGATTTTTTGAGCTTTAGGGCACGGATTACAAATAAACTTAATGGAATCAGGCTTGGTAGTAACGGCCTTTATTTGGATTTTTTCGCTAGGATTAGCGATATACTTAACCATACCCGGGAAAGAGTTTGATACTGCTGCCATTTGTTCCCTTGGACTAGGGTTTTTAAGAAATTTAATATTTCTAGGATAGTTAGAAATTAACATTATATTTATATTAGATGTAGGGTTATCAATAATCTCTGTTAATCTAAAGGGTAGATCGAAAGGATAATTATCACGGTTCTTTATAATTGCTTTACAAGCTGCTAGTTGAACTCTCTCAGTTGGTTTTTTAATGTGTTCAATTAACCTAGGATCACTCTTAACAGCGATCATTTGAATGTTGTAAGGAAGTACTCCTAGTTCCCCTACAAGTTTTGGATCTTGTTTTATAGCACTTATAAGTAATTTAGAACCAGGATCCTTAATGTATTTAATAGCAGCAGGATTACTTTCTACCGCTAGTTTCTTCATAGCACTAGTAGGATTAGGAATATATTTAATGGCGCAGCCATTTTCTTTAAGAGCTTCTAGTTGTAACTTCTTACTAGGGTTTTTAATATAGGCTAGAGACATTCCATTAGACATAACGGCAGTTTCCTTTAAGGTTTCACTAGGATCTATAATATAGCGAATTGTCTCCCCATTTAATATAACACCAGTGTAGGTTTGTTTATTATCCCAATTATCAAGAAGTTTAAAGGCAGGTGCATAAGTCTTTATAGCATCATGGATTAACTGTTCATTTAGGTCATCAACGTACTTAATGGCTTCACCATTTTGATAAACAGCATTTTTAATGACATCTTCAGTTGCATACTCTTTTATATACTCAAGTACTAGGCCGTCTTTATAGACTGCTTGCAGCATTTGAAATTCACTAGGGTTTTTAATATAACGTATGTAAGAAGGATCTATTTCAATTGCTTTGTTAGCATCACTTTCTGGGAATCTGTTAAGGTAGCGAATTACTAGAGGGTCTCCCATTAATGCAATGGCATTAACAGACTCGTTATCGATATATTTTTCATCTAGAAACTGGATTGCATCGGGATTTGTCATAAGTGCTCGATTGATTAGACTAGAATTTGGATCATCTATGAACTGAATAGCATAACCATTGTTAGTTAGAGCCATGTATTGTTGGTCATAATTAGCGTTTTTAGCAAATTCTAGGGCAATTCCATCATTTGCGAGGGCCAGATTAACTAACTCATCAATCGGGTTTTCAACATACGCAAGATTAGGAGGATAATTCCTCACTGCAATTTGAATTTGTTTCTCGGTAGGATTTTTAATAAATTTAAAACATTTAGCATTGCTAATAAGTGCTAAGTTGATTAACTTATCGCTTGGATTATCAACAAATTCAAGCGCTAGACCGTTATTCTTTAATGCCGTCCTAATCATATTATCAGTAGGTTCTTCAATGAATTGAAGAGCTAGCCCGTTACTATTAAGGGCAGTAAACTTTTGTTCTTCACTTGGATTTTTAATGTATTGAAGTAGTAATCCATCTTTTTCTAATGCCTCGAAGATAGTCTCTTCATGGGGATTATTAAAGTATTTTATGGATTCTGGGTTATCTTGAATTACAAAGTGTTCAATATAAGGTTCTAGGGTGTCAAAGTATTTAAGACACTCATGATCAGCATTTGCCACAAGTTGTTGTAAGAAGGGGTACCTCTTATTAGTAAACTTAATTGCCTTAGGGTTTTGTCTAACCGCTATTTCTACTAACTCATCGCTCTTATTCTCTATATATTCTAAAAGTAAACCGTTCTCATTTAGAACTTTCTTAGCTATATTAATATGGGGATTACTAATAGAAATAAAATTATTTATATTATCCCTGATAACTATCTCTTGTATTTCCTCGCTGGGGTTTTTAATATATGAAATTAAAGAGGGCATCTCTTTAATGGCCTCCCTTTGGGCTTCAATACATGGGTTATTTATTTCACTAATTACTAGAGGATTTTTTCTCACTGCTAAAAGTTGTAAGTCAGTGCTTAACTCTTTAATATATTTAACTGCATTAGCATTTTGTTCAATCGCAGTTTGTTTCTCTTTCTCAGTAGGATTGTCGATATATTTAATATATAGACCATCTTGTTCGAGCTTAGTTATATTATCGTCAATCATTCTATCAATCCTTCATATTAAATTATAAGAGTTATCGCTGTGCAAGTCAATTTTATATTATCGCGGTAATAGACCTAAACTTTAAAAAAGATCTAGTTTTATCTAGATCTTGTATTCTTCCTGTAGTAACTAAATGCTTTAGGAGATGGGTTTCTAATACTATCAATTAAATCAATATTCTTCTTAAGTACGTAAAGTCGTACCGCCTCGGTAGGATTATTAATATATTTAATATTATCCAGATTAGACTTAACGGCGATCATCTGTGCTTTAGGGCAAGGATTGGTAATAAACATAATTGACTTAGACAAGTCACTAACCGCCCTTATTTGTGTCTTTTCGGTAGGGTTAGCAATATAGACTATATTTTCTGGGTTTCTAGCAACTGCAGCGATTTGTTCCTTTTGGCTAGGATTCTTTAAGTATTTAATGTTCATGCCGTAGTGGCTAAGTACCATTTGGTTTATATTTTTAGTAGAATCTTTAATTATAGACAATAATTTTGAAGGTAATCCGGAATAAAGATGGGAATCCTTAATGATTGTTTTAACAGCATATTGTTGAGCTTTTTCACCAACCTGTTTAAGATGTTCAATCATTGTAACATCCTTCTTAAGAGCGATCATTTGAACACTCTCTGGTAGAGGTCCTAATTCTTTTACTAAATTAATGTCTTCTTTTATTGCTCTTGCTAGTAGTGCACCGGTAGGTTTATCAATGTATTTGATAGCACTAGGATTACTTTTTACCGCTAGGGTTTTCATAGCACTAGTAGGATTTTTAACATACTTTATCGCACAACCATTTTCCTTGATAGCATCTAGTTGCATTTTCTTACTAGGATTTTCAATAAAAGCTAGCGCTAGACCGTTAGATTTGACCGCTATCTCTTGTAACTCTTTGCTAGGGTCTGGAGCATAACGAATAACCTCACCATTAACAACAATAGCGTTTCTAAGATCATCTTTATTAGGATTATCAAAGTACTTGTAGGCTGGAGCGTACGTTACTAGAGCAGTATTTATTAAATCCTCACTAGGATCTTTAACAAATTTAATTGCTGCACCATTTTGATTAACTGCAGCAAAGATAACCTTGTCATTAAGGGATGATTTTTTTATATATTGAAGAGCTAGTCCGTCCCTAGTAACTGCATCTAGCATTTGATGTTCATAAGGATCACCTATATTACCTATTAGGCTTGGTTGAATTTTAATTGCTTGGTCACAGTATTTGGTCCCAAATGTTTTCAAGTATTGAAAAGCAAGTGGGTTTTGTGTTAGAGCAGCTTCTTTAAATTTCTCATTATCCTTTCCTTCCTCACTTAAAAATTGTATTGCATAACCATTATTTTGAAGTGCAGCATGGATTATGTCTGAGTTAGGTTTTTTTATAAATTCAAGCGCCATACCATTACTACTGACAGCGTCAGTTTTTTGTTTATTGTTAGGTTTATCAACAAACTTAATAGCTAGACCATCATTCTTAAGTGCCATAGTAATTAATTCATCACATGGTTTATCAATATATTGCAGGTTTAGAGGATAATTCTTAACTGCAAATTGAATTTGTTCTTCGGTTGGTTCTTTGATGAACTTAAAGGATTCAGGGTTGCTAAAAAGTCCAAGTTTTATCAATTTTTCATCAGGGTTGTCAACAAATTCAAGTGCCATACCATTATTCTTAACGGCAGTCCTGATCATCTCTTCACTAGGAGATTCAATAAATTTAAGGGCTAGACCATTATTGTTAAGGGCTGCAAATTTTTGTTCCTCACTAGGATTTTTAATATATTCTAATAACAACCCATCCTTTTCTAAGGCTTCAAATACAACCTGTGGGCTAGGATTATTAAGATACTTAATCATACTAGGATCTTCTTTTATTACAAACATTTCAATATGTGGTTCTACATTATCGAAATATTTTAGATTTTCTGGTTTTAAAGTAGCAATAACTTGTTGTAAGAAAGGGGTCCTAATACTGGTAAACTTGATTGCGTCTGGATTTTCTTTGACCGCGGTAGTTACTAGCAACTCTGATTGGTTTTCAATGTATTCTAGGAACAAACCATCTCTACTTAGTATTTCATTAGTAACGCTAGGACTAGGGTTACTAATCTTAGCAAAATAGGAAGGGTTCACATCTAGGACCATTTTTTGTATCTTTTCATGTGGATTTTGGATATATGAAATTAATGTTGGCATTTGACTTATCGCAATTTCTTGAGCCTCTAAACAAGGGTCTTTGATTTCGGCGATAACAAACGGATTCTTTTTGACAGCTAAAACCTGAAGCTCATCACTAAGTTCCTCAATGTATTTAACACAATTAGGATTTTGCTTGATAGCAATTTTCTTTTCTTCTTCAGTAGGTTTATCAACAAATTTGATATATAAACCATCTTGTTTTAATTTAGTCGTATTTAATATACCCATTGTATCAATCCTTACATTATAAATTATAAGATGTATAGGGTAACAAGTCAATTTTTAAATTTTTGAAAATACATTTTCTGGTAGCATATTTGCATTTATATTATTAAATAATCGGCTTATTGTTTTAGTTTGATATATTTGCTAAAATTATTAAGCAGGGAGGTAATTATGCGTCTTAGAAAAAAAGCGTGGGCTGAACCACTAATAAAAAAACATACCGGAGATATAATTGTTAGCAATGAAGCTTCAAGCATCAAGAAACTTGAGGATGACTTCTTAAGAAATAATGAGAACATATTGGAAATTGGTACAGGTAAAGGTGACTTTATTACTGGTCTTGCACTTAAAAACCCTAATATAAATTACCTAGGAATTGAACTCTCAGAAACCATCCTAGCAGTAGTTTTAAAAAAGACTATCGAACTAGATTTAAAGAATATAAGACTTATCAATATGAATGCCAAAGATTTAGGTGAAATGTTAAACCCTAATCTATTTGATAAGATTCACTTAAATTTTAGTGATCCATGGCCTAAAAATAGGCATGAATCAAGAAGACTAACTTCCAAGAACTTTCTTGAAAGTTATAAAAAACTTCTTAAAACAGGTGGGAAACTTATACTAAAGACTGACAATGCAGGCTTATTTGATTTTAGTCTAACTAGCTTAAAGGAAAACAACTGGACATTAGAGACAGTAAATTATGATTATCCATTAACTAATAATAATCAAGATGTAGAAACTGAGTATGAAAATAGATTTAGAAATCTTGGACAAAAAATACATTATTTGATAGCATCATATAAAGAGGTGAAAGAAGATGAGTGAAGACAAGAACAAGAAAGATTTACATGAAACCACTTATTTCGATAAAAGCGAATTAGAAAAAATAGATAATAAAGCCAAGAAGAAGGAATGCTTTTTCAAAAGGCTTTTTAAGGGATCTAAAAAAGGGAAGTAATTAGTAGTTAATATATAGAAAAAACTGTCTTTCTATGCTAAAATTTATCTATTGGGAGATGAAGATTATATGAAAATTTTATATGTCACCGACAATGAAAAAAAAGTTAAAGAACTAAAAGAAATATTAAAAAAAACTATGGAGATAAATACGATTGATTCACTGTTTGACCTGGATTATGGTTTAAAAGATTTAGAATATACAAGAGATCTTGAAACCGCTGCCTATAATAAAACCCGTTATATATGGGAAAAAGAAAAAAATAATTATGATTATATAATCGGAGAAGAGTTTGGTTTATTTAGTGAACATGCTCCTAATATATTAGGCGTAGACTCAGACTGTTGGTGGCCAGGAACCCAAAGAGATAAGAATGATGCTTTAATTCGTCTCTTCGATGGAATTAAAGATCGTGAGATTTATTATAAATCGGTCTTTGTAGCGATGGATGAAACAGGGCATACCATTACTAGTGAGGGATTCACTTATGGATACCTTGGTAAGAAAGTAAAAGAAAGAAATGGCAGTGGTTATGACAGTGTTATGATACTAGAAGATGGTAAATACTTGTCTCATCACAGCACTGAGGAAATAAGTAGCGTCAATGCTAGAACTATAGCAATTGAATTTCTAGTAGATAAACTTAAAAAGAAAGATTAATCATCACAAAACTCATATGCACTAAGAGGGATAAACTCCTTCTTTTTTGTTTGTAGGTAAACTTTTTCAACTTTTAAGAAGCGACCCTTATTAATATCATAATAGATGAAATTAAAGTCTTTAGTTATCGTCTTCATTAATGAAAACAGTTTGTTATTACGACTAACATCACTAAATACCTCATAAGATACAAGTTGTAAATGTAACATAAGATCCGATAATGAGTAGTTAAAGACTACTCTGTCCCCATTAAATGGATGGGTATGACCAGCACAGAAGACCCTGTTTTTATCATCATCAATAAAAGTATTCGTAAGAGTATTCATAAAGTACTCATCAATATTTTCAAAACTAGCCGTGTTATCTTTTAATTTTCTAAAATCACAATCAATATCATCGAATATAATTGCTCCACCTTTACTCTCTTTTCCATATAAGATGAAGGGGACTTCCTTTTTGTTTCTAAACGTGTAGTCTTCGATTACCTCCAGAGTTTCATATACCTCGGATGTTAAAACAACTGGATGTTTGCTATCCAAAGATTCAAAATAAGCAGGATTAACCGGAGCATTATAAATATATTTTTCATCATTTAAATTGTATTTCATTTTCTCATAATGCTTATCCTTGTTGGGATCGTTTTGCAGCAGGCTCTGCAGTACCAGAGACTTAAAGTAATCTTTAGCCATAATAACACCTCTTTATTTATTATAATAAATAATAAGTTAATTAACAAACTCCTAGCTATGTTATAATTAAACCGGTGATACTATGGAACTAATAAAGGAAATGGAGGATTATGCACTGCATAATCATGTACCAATCATACGAAAGAGTAATCTAGATTATCTAATAAATTTAATAAGGGAAAATAAATACTATAATATCCTAGAGATAGGTAGTGCGATAGCCTACAGTGCCATTAATATGGCACTTATAAGCGAGGAAGTAAGAGTGACTACTATTGAAAGAAATACTGATATGATTAATAAAGCTAAGGAGAATATTGAAAAAGCGCGACTAACAGAGAGGATCATTCTTATCAAGGGTGATGCTTTTGAGATAGAATTAAATGATAAGTATGATTTAATCTTCATTGATGGGGCAAAGGCTCAATATAAACGCTTTTTTAGTAAGTTTAAGGGCAATTTAAAGGATAGGGGAGTCATAGTTAGTGATAATGTAAACTTGCTTGATTTACAAAGAATTACTAATAGTAAGAGAAGTAAACGTCTAGTCACTAAGATGGATGAGTATAAGGAATTCTTAAAAGGACTTGAAGATTTTGAAACCGAGTTTATTGATATAGGAGATGGTTTTGCTATTAGTAAATTAAAATAATTAGATTGGTCAATAATATAACTGGTGATACTATGAAACTAAAAGAATTGTTGGTCCTTAATGTTTGTAATATAGTATTAATGTCTTTAGTCATGCTTGTGTTTTATTATTTTGGGATAAGTAGTTTAGGTCCTGATGAAATAGCCATCATTATGAGACTAGATAACCTAATGGAATATGCAGTAATCATATTTTTATTAACGATCTTCATTGTCAATCTAATTTATTCTCTTATATATAGCAGACTAGGTAAATCTAAGTATCAAATTTATTACTATTTCTATGGAGTTTTTTTAACATTGTTATCATATGCATTATTTTTATATAACGGAGTTAGTTTAGGAGTTAATGATTATCTATATGTGAGTGTGATACTACTGCTTAATAGTTTATTTATATCATATACGATAGATTATAAAAAAAAAGCGCTAATATAAGCGCTATTTGTTTTGATCTTTATTTTTATCAATTTGTTGATGATGACTTCTCATAAAGTTTTCGATTTCCTCTTTAGATAAGTCTTTATCATCTTGCATACTTAATTTTACTTGGAACTTCTCTCTTAATTTTTCTAGTTTACTATCAGGATTTTGACTCTTAATGTTTTGGTACTTATAGGTGTTATCAATGACCCTTTGAGGTATCTTGCCAGTCTTTCTGATTTCTTCAAGAGTGGCAATTAGTTCCTGATTCTTGATTTTTTCTAGTTGTAGTCTTTTAGTTAGAGAACTAACATCTACTTCAAGCTTAGCGTTTTTAGTCTTAGTGACAGTATTAGAGAATATGACTATCGTACATAGTAGAAGTGAACCGCCGATAGTAGCTAATAATATTGCTAAATCTATTCCCATTTAAATTGCCTCCTTAACGACTAAAATCATTCTTATTGCTAGCAGAAGTTTTATTACCTGGTTTTTCATTAAATAAGTCTTTGAATAATTTGTTACTACCATCTAAATATCTATTTTCAATATTGCTAGTATATCTTAGTTCAGTAGGGAGTTTAGGTATAGACCTCTCAAGTGGGACTTTTGATCTTTTTACACTTGAGTTATTTAGACCATACTCATCTTTTAGTTCACGGTGCAAAGCCATGTTGCCTTCTCTTTTATCTCTTTCTGCAGGACCTCTGTATTTAGGTCTTACATAAAGGTTAGTGATCTTTTTAGTATGTTTGAAGTAAAGAGATTTAAGTAAGATTATTTCTGCATCCAACTTGTTATTGGCGTATTCTTGGTAACTAGCAGAATAACCTTTACCTTTTAGTTCTTTCTTTTGTTCATATAGTTCTTCTACTTTTTGTTCTAGATTCTCTGGTGTGCTTTGAGTAAATAGTTTTAGATAATCAGCAGCGTATTCTAGAGATTTGTAATCAATTGTATCCTTCTTAACACGGTCAAGTGTATGTTGGATAGTATTGATTTTCATGATGTTTCTATCTAGATATTTAGATTTAGTGTCCATCAAGGCCACTTTGTATCTTTCTAGGGTTTTATTAGTTTCATCTACTAAACTCCTCAGGTCATCAATACCATCAACAGTTTTACTCTTGATTACGTTTTTACTTTTAACTACTTTTAGGAAATCCTGATCAATATCACGCTCATC
>DUOF01000134.1 GCA_012839015.1 bacterium | reverse complement strand
CATTTCTGGTATGAACATATAATTGCCTTTTATCTTCCTATCTTAGTAGTAGCAATTGGAGTTATGCCACGACCTAAGTTTAAAGAGTATAAATGGGCTTTATTTGTCTTTACTATTTATTTTATGATTGTTTTAGCCCTAAATGCATATGTATCCAACTTTAATCCAAACATTGACTATTTCTTCTTAAACAGTGACTTTCTAGTCACCAAGTTTATGTGGGCTAGGCCTTTAAGGGAAAATTATGTAAGTGTATTTACCTACAAAGATTTAACCTTTACAATTTATCCAATGTATCAGGCCTTAATCTTTGTTGGATTTGTATTCTTTACATTGATTCTATGGACCATCTATGAATATGGATACAAAGTAGCAGATTCTTTAGGAGACCTATTTAGCAAGAAGAAGTTAGATCAGCTCGATGTATTAGAGTTTAGAAAAGAGATGGACGGAAGAAATATAAGTGAGCCAATAAATTTAGGAGGTATCAATATGCTTAAAATAGAAAATCTTACCAAACAATATGCCAGTAGTGATGTCAAAGCTTTAAATGACTTTTCACTTACAGTTAAAGAAGGAGAAGTATTTGGATTCCTTGGCCATAACGGAGCAGGTAAATCGACTGCGATTAAATCAATTGTAGGAATCTTACCAATTACTTCAGGTAGTGTAGAAATATTTGGTTATGACGTGGCACGCCAACCACTTGAAGCCAAGAGGCTAGTTGGTTATGTCCCTGACAACCATGCTGTATATGAGCGACTTACTGGTAGAGAGTATGTTAACTATGTAGCGGACTTATATCACGTTAGTTTAGAAGATAGAAAAGAAAGATTTGATAAATATGTCAAGATGTTTGGTTTAGAGAGGGCTATTGATAACCAAATTAAAACCTACTCGCATGGTATGAAACAAAAAGTTACTGTAATAGCAGCCCTAATCCATAACCCCCGTTTATGGGTTTTAGACGAGCCTCTTACAGGACTTGATCCTACTTCTGCTTACCAAGTTAAAGAAAGTATGCGTCGTCATGCAGATGAGGGCAATATTGTTTTCTTCTCTTCTCACGTTATTGATGTAGTTGAGAAGATTTGTGATAGGATCGCAATTATAAGTCATGGTGAATTAGTCTGCGTTAAGGATTTAAAAGAGATGAGAGAAAACGGAGAGTCATTAGAGGAATTATTCTTAGAGATTGTCGAGGGGAGCAAAGATGTTTTATAGAATTTACAAACTAACTATGATGCAACTAGGTGAAAAACTTGACCTAGGTAAGCTGCGCGATAAAAAAGGTCTTATCAAAACCATTGCCCAAAAGGTGATGGGTCTAATCTTATTATCGATGGTTATTTTTGTACTGCTTTTTGTTATTAAACACATGCTCTTTATCAAAATCGATAAGAGTTTCTTTATTCTAGTTTTGATGTTACTCCAGCTAATGTCACTTATAAGTGCTAGTAGCGGGCTGACTCATTCAATGTATTTAGCGCGTGACAACCAATTGTTATTTAGTTATCCTGTTAAGGCTAATGAGATATTCATGTCCAAAATAGCAGTCTTTCTAACTTATGAGTTACTTAGAAACATTACTTACTTATTTCCGTTTCTACTAGCATTTGGTTTAAATGCTAGCGGTGGAGTAGGTATCGGATATTACTTCTTAATTATTCCGATAGTCGTACTTTTATCTCTAATACCAGTTTTAATCGGGGTATTACTTTCTATACCGATAACCTTTATTGGAAGATGGTTAAAGGAAAGACCTCTAATCGCTGGTATTATAGTAACCTTAATTCTTTTAGGAGTATTCCTAAGTATTGTAGAAATTGTTTCAATGTTACCTGATAAAATATCTTTCATTGGAATGTATGGTAAGATTTACACTGCGATGGTAGCCTTCATAAATGGAGTGAGTGCTTATGGTTTATACTTAATTAACATCGCCAATATTATGCTAAGCATTAACTTCTTAGTGAATCTAGCAATTATCATAGTGCTGATTGGTGTTTTAATTTCTTTAGCTTATTATGTTTCTAGACCAATCTACTTTAAGATGGCGATTAACTCATATGAATTTTCTAACAAAAGAAAATATAAAATGAGTAAACTTACTTTAAACAAGCCATTCCTTTCCTTTGTTTCTAAAGAATTCAAATTACTTAGAAGATCTAGTGGATCTTTCATCAGTAGTTTGATTACTTTGTTAACTCTACCGATAGTCTTATATGTTTTAAATAATATGATTGGTAGATTTAACATTCAAGAGACTGGGGAATCTATTAAGTTAGCAGCAAACGTCTTTTTAGGATTAATAGTATTGTTATCTGCTAACTCTGGTAGCGCAACTGCCTTTTCCAAAGAGGCTGATAGGGCATACCTATTAAAGGTCGCTCCGATATCAATTAAAAAACAAGCAATGGCTAAGATAATTTTTAATTTAATACTATCAGTATTAGTATTAATATTAACTTGTGTTGTTATTGCTTATACCACTAATATAAGTGGTATCAATATGTTCTTTATGTTTATGTTGTTTTTGATTGTTAATGTAGGTCATATCTTGTGGTCACTAGAGATTGACTTCATGGACCCTCAGTTTAAGGAGCATGAGAGCAATGAAGACTCAAAAGAAAACAAAAATATAGCTAAGTCAGTTGGTATAGGTATCGTGATTGCTCTTTTAACTGCAATTGCATCTTTAATGTTACTTAGAGGAACATTCACATCAGGGTGGATTACTTTAATTATTTTAGCTACTTTGTTTTTATCAGTTAGAATTTATTTATTTATGAATAAATTGCAGGTATACTTTAAAAGAATAGAATTTTAAAAAAGAAAGGAAGAAAATAAATGAAAAAAGCTATTCCGATAATTGTTATTGTAGGCGCTATTTTAGCTATAATAGCAATTGGATATTTTGGTTCTACATCATTTAGAAAAGATACAGTCTTTGTATCTAGTATTAGAATCAATGATGAATTAGATGAAGATGGTGCCATTTACCTTGATTATGACAATAATCAAAGGACATGGGCTATAGATTATAGTGTTCTGCCTCTAGATGCAGATAACAAGGAAGTTACTTTTAGTTCAAGTAATGAAGAGGCAGTCAGTGTAGATCAAGATGGTAATGTGACTATGCATATAGCGGCAGGTGCTACAATTACCATTAGAGCCAAAGA
This sequence comes from bacterium, assembly GCA_012839015.1. Lineage (GTDB taxonomy): Bacteria > Bacillota_I > Bacilli_A > RFN20 > DUOF01 > DUOF01. Next base: position 677 of record DUOF01000134.1, on the reverse strand, counting down.
TGGTTCTAACGTATCTACTAGAGTAATCTTCAGGCCTACAATAGAAATAAAAACCTTGGGTTTTACTTATGATTTTGAGAATAATTCCATTAGCAGTACTAGTAGTGAGTATTTAATGGAGGGTGAAACCCTCGTTGTTTTTGGTAAGAATCGCTTCTATTTTGATTTTGTAGGGGAAGAAATTCCTGTATCAATAGAGGGAACCGACAAAGTTACTTTTGAAGACGGCATATTTACCCCGACCGGTGCTGATGAATTCATCTTTAACTTTGGGGAAGGTGAAGATACTAAACAACTAAATGTAAAAGTTGTTGATTACATATCTTCTATTGGGTTTGATGGTGGTTATTTAAATTATACTAGTGCGACTAGTGATGAATTTTTAAACACTGATGTTGATTATGAAGTTGGTTATAAAAATGACTTTGTTTTACCTCTAAAAGTGGAAATATTTCAATCTAGTGGTAAATATGAACGGGTTCAATACTTTGACACTGATATTAAACTAGAAATTAGAGAAGGTGAAACATTTGTAGTAGTTGAAGACCTTAGCACCTATTTGGTTAATCAGGTTGGTGATGAGGCTAGATTTAGATTTAATCAAGCCGCTGAAGGTAAAATCTTTAGACTTGGTGTGCGTGCCCTATATAGAGATATTTCTGGTGTAACGCTTCAAT
>DUOF01000133.1 GCA_012839015.1 bacterium | reverse complement strand
TTTTTATGAATATTGTTCAAAAAACGGCTTTAGTGCTTACAATTATCGGTGCTATTAACTGGGGACTAGTTGGTTTATTCAACTATGACTTAGTCGGTGCGGTATTTGGGGTAATGACAATTGTTTCCCGAACAATTTATACACTAATTGCAATTGCCGGGCTTATAAATATCATGTTGTTCTTCGTAGATTTGGATGAAATGGTAGTCGTTGACCGTCGTGAGCGCGTAAAGTAAAATATTTTATAAATCTGTCTTTGAAAAACTGTCTTTTGAAGACAGTTTTTTAGTTTAACAACGATTTAGCATTTTCTAGAAATAATTGAGACGGGTTATCATCACCGCTTAGTATTTTAGCTATTTCATGAATCTTTTCGTTTTCGTTTAGGATTTTAACATAAGTTTTCGTTTTATTATCTTCGATTAGTTTACCAACAAAATAGAAGTGATCTGCACTAGATATAACTTGAGGCAAATGCGAGATAACAATTACTTGATAACTAGAAGATGATTCTTTTATCTTCTTACCGACACTTGTAGCAACTTTACCGCTGACACCACTATCAACTTCATCTAGAATAGATAGTTTGATTCCATATATTTCATTAAAGATGGTATTTAGTCCTAGGGCAATTCTAGAGAATTCTCCACCACTAGCGACTTTTGAAAGTGGTTTTAAACTCTCACCTACGTTAGTAGATAACATAAACTCTATTTTATCCTTACCTTCTTCACTCAGGTTAGTTTCCTTAAAATCAACTTCAAAATTAGTTTTATCTAAATATAGATCTTTTAATTCTCTTTCAATCTTAACCTTTAATTGTTTAGCAACTTCTTTCCTGACATTCGTTAGTTCATTAGCTTTTTTATTACAAATTGTTTCTAACTGCTTTAATTCTTCTTGTAGTTTAGCAATCATTATTTCCTTATTCTCACTAAATTCTATCTTTTCAATAAATTCATCCCTAGTCCTTACTATATCTTCATAAGAACTGCCAAACTTTCTTCTTAATTTATTAATCTTAAAGAGTCTATCTTCTATAAAGGACATTTTATTAACATCGATATCTAAATTACTAAAGTTATCATTAATCCTTTCAAAGACATCGTAAGAGGTAGAATAAAGTGATTCTAGATTATTATAATCCTCACTAAATGTAGGATCTTCACTAATATTACCAAGTTCTCTTTTGGCATCATATAAGAGTTCTAAGACACCTTTTTCACCATTCATTATCTCTAAAACAGAATTAACACTAGAGGTTATCTTATGAAACTTCTTGATTCTATCTAGCTCTAGTTCTAGGTTTTCAATTTCGTCTTCTTCTAGGTTAATTTCTTCTATTTCGTTTAATTGGAACTTCAAGTAATCTATATCTTCATCTTCTCTTTGTTTACTTAATTTATTAAATTTGCTTAGTTTATCAAGATATATATGGTAACTACTTAGATAGTCATCTTTAACCGAGTTAATGCTTTCAAAATTAAACTTATCTAGGAGTGATAAATGGAATTTATCATCCAATAAATAATAAGTATCATGTTGAGAGTGAATGTTAACAAGTTTACCAAGAGTATTTTTTAAAACTGAAATAGGTACATTAAAACCATTGATCCTGCAAACATTATTAGAATCTTCTGAAATTATTCTAGTAAAGATAAATCTTTTATCATCTAACTTATATTCACTTAACTCTTCATGAGCTTCATCAAGTTCTATAATCGCTTCTACAAATGCTCTGCTCTCGCCACTTCTTATATAGGTAGACCTGGCTCTCTCCCCAGTTAGGAGTGCAAAAGCATTAATAATAATTGATTTACCAGCACCTGTCTCTCCTAAGAAGACGCTCATACCTTTATCAAACTCAATATTAATATCTTCGATAATAGCAAAGTTTCTAATAGTTAACTCTTTAAGCATTAAAACACCTCAATTCAATTATAACTTATTTATGGTTTAATTTCTTTTAAAATTAAATCAAATTTGTCCTTAATTATTATAACAAATGAGTGTTGTTAACATTTGTTTTATTAACTTTTTATTCTCCAGTTAATCTTTTTATAACTTCATCTATACTTAATTTGTATTTGTCTAGTATTTCATCTATTTCTCCATGAGGCAGGAACTCTAAAGGAATACCGATAAATTCCAATTTAATTTTTATATTATTAGAATTATAAAAATCTAATATTTCGCTGTAGAGACCTGTTTTGATGCTATAAGGATCATAGATTATTATTTCTGTGTATTGCTTTGCAATATTAAGTAATAGTTTTTCATCTAAAGGTCTTATATAGATAAAACCATATACATCTATATCTAAATTTAATTCTTTTATTTTATCTGCTAGTTTGTTAGTTAATGGACCGATACCTATTATAGCCTTCATAGCATTTTTCTTTTTATTCAAGGTTCTTGCTTTTGCTACCTCTATTTTATAAGTCTTATTATCTCTAGTTATCCTTTCTCTTGGATACCTTATAAAACTAACCCCCCTATAATTAAATTCATTTATTAATAGTTTACTTATATCACTATAAATAAGTGGCATAGCTATTCTAGAGTTAGGAAGGGTAAGTGCTAGTGCAACATCAAATATACCTTGATGAGAAGATCCGTCTTGGCCGATTATTCCCGCCCTATCGACACCGATAACTACATTGCTATTCATCCTAGCTAAATCATGACTTAACATATCATATCCTCTTTGTAAGAAGGTTGAATAAATACTAACAAAAGGTAATAATCCGTTTAAGGCTAGACCACTAGCAAGCGTAAGAGCATGCTCTTCTGCAATACCAACATCAAAACTTCTTTTAGGGTATTTATTAAAAAAGTTAGCTAACTTAGAACCATTAACCATCGCTGGAGTAATCACACATAAAGAATCATTACTACTTGCTAGAGTAAGTAAAGACTCACTAACAACTTCACTCCAAGAGACTTTATCTTTTTCTTTACTCGTGCTTTTAGCACCCACACCGTGATAATCACCTAGTTTATCTTCTTCAGCATCTTTGTAACCCTTACCCTTAATGGTAGAGACATGGACTATGATTGATTCTTTGCTATTTTTTGCTATTTCTAGAGCCTCTTTTAACTTTTCTAAGTTATGTCCGTCGACTACACCAATATAATTAAAACCAAGGTTTTCTAACCAGTTTTCTTTATCTATACTTCTTTTAAGAGAATCTTTAACTAGTTTAAGATTCTTATAAATAAAACGCTTGACTTTAGATTCACCTTTTAAAATATTCTTACCTTCTAAATAAAGATGAGATAATCTAATATCATTTAATAGTTTATTGATTCCCCCAAAATTTTGTGAGATAGACATTTGATTATCATTAATAATGATAATTACTTTATTATTTAAGTCACTTAAATGGTTTAATGCTTCAAGCGATAAACCATTAGCAAGAGAAGCGTCTCCTACTAGGGCGATTATCTCATTATTTTCTTTTTTCAAGTCTCTAGCAATAGCCATACCTATCGCAGTAGAGAGCGCAGTTCCAGCATGCCCTGTTTCGTATGAGTCATAGATACTTTCATTTATAGAGAGAAAACCTGATACACCATCACTCTTTCTTAGTTTTTCAAGGATCTACCGGTTAATAATTTATGAGTGTAACATTGATGTCCAACATCAAAAAGTAATTTATCTTTAGGCAAATCAAAAAGATAATGAATCATAACAGTTAGTTCTACAACACCAAGGTTACTAGATAAATGTCCCCCGTTTTTGAATACTGCTGTTATTATCTCTTCTCTTATATTTGTACACAAAAACTTTAGATCTTCAAGATTTAAACTTTTTAGATCCTTAGTAAGATTAATATTGTTAAACATATTAATCTTCCTTGTTAATACTTAATACCTTTTCCTCTGCTTCTTTTAGTTTGTTTTCTAACTCTTTAGTAAGTTTAATTCCTTCTTCAAATACACTTAAAGATTCTTCTAAGGATAAACTTCCTGTTTCTAAACTTCTTACAATCTCTTGTAAGCGGTTTAACTTTTCTTCAAAAGTAGTTTCTTTCTCACTCATCTTATTCATCCTTTCCTTTTTCTAATACTTTAGCTTTAAAGCTACCTTTATCTACTCTGACATTTACTATGTCATCTATATTAATACTATTAATGTCTACTACTATCTTATTACTTATTTTAACAGATGCATATCCCCTTTTTAATACTTTAAGGGGACTTAGAGCATCTAGTTTATCGATACTTCGATTAAAGGAATTATTTAAGTTAACAAGATAATTATTAATACCTAGTATCAGTTTTTCTTTATGATTATCTATTTTTCTTTCATTCTCTTTTATTAGGTTATTTTGATAATTTAAGAATTTATCCTTTAAGTTAGTAAATGCCAAGCGTTTATTATCTAGATAACTTTTATATGTGTTAACATCTAAATCTTTTTGTAATATAGATAAATCTTTATACTTATCTTCTAAGTATCTTTTCATTAGTCGGTCTAAATAATTTTTATTATCCCTAATAATTTTATTAACTTCTACGATGTTAGGGGTTGCTAACTCTGCTGCTGCAGTGGGAGTTGGTGCTCTTTTATCACTAACAAATTCAGCGATAGTAAAATCTATCTCATGTCCGATCGCACTTATGATTGGAATTTTGTAGTTGTAGATGACCCTGGCTAACTCCTCATTATTAAATGGCCATAGGTCCTCAATTGAGCCTCCACCTCTACTAAGTATCATAACATCAATATCACTAGTACTAGCCTTATTTAGTGCTTCGATTACAGAAGCACTAGCGTTTTCACCCTGCACTAGACTTGAAAAAAGGCTAACCTTTGCTATTGGCCATCTTCTCTCTATGGTAGTAAGAATATCTTGAATAGCAGCACCTTCTTTGGCACTTATTACACCAATATGAAGTGGATACTTTGGTAGGGGCTTTTTATGAGACTCATCAAAGAGTCCCTCTTCTTCTAGTTTCTTCTTTAGTTTCTCTAGTTCTAGGTACAAATTACCTAGACCATCCTTTTCAATCTCTTGGACATATATTTGGTATGCCCCATTAGGAGCATAGACTCCGATTGAGCCAGTTAAAATAATTTTCATTCCATCTTCTAGGGAGAACTTAAGCTTACTAGCGCTAGTTCTAAACATAACACAATTTACCCTACTAGTTTCATCTTTTAAAGTAAAATAAAGGTGACCTGAACTATGATGTTTATAGTTAGATATTTCACCTTTAATAAGTAAGTTTTTTAAATAAAAATCACTCTCTAGCACACTCTTTAAATAATTATTTAGAGCACTGACACTAATAATTTTTACATTTTTGTTTACACTAGACATTTGTCCAAAACTCCGTTTATAAACTTATAAGAGTTATCATCACAATATTTTTTAGCTAGTTCAATAGCTACGTTTATCACTACTTGTTTTGGTTGTTCCATGTATTTAAACTGACTATAGCTAGTTAGCAAAATAGCCTGTTCTACTAAATTAAGTCTATCAAACTTCCAATCAGTTAAGTGACCTGAAATAGTTTTAACACTGCTGTCAGCATTTTCAATAGTAATCTTAATTAATTTAGAGGCAAAAGGATCTAGTTCTGATACTTCTAAATCAGTAACTCCTTTAATAATCTCTACAAGAGAGGGTCTATTTTGATCATTATAATAAAACAAATATTGATATATACATAACATCGTTAATTCTTGTAATTTGTTTCTAGAATATTTCATTTGTTAATACCTACCTTTACCGTTAGATTTTACCACAAATACAAAATAATATTAAGAAAATAATAAGAAATGTATCTGTTGATGACATAATCTGTTTAGTTATGTTTATAAGAATGAAAAAGAGGCATAGCCTCTTTACTTTCTAAGTCTTATTTAAACTCATCAATCTTACTTTTTATTTCCCTATAAGTACTATATGGATCTACTATATGGGTGAATTTATATGCGGCTCCAGCAGAGCCATTATATGATTGGATTGGACTTGACATACTGCCAAACATAATCGTACCCGTGTTTCTTTTAAGTAGTTTATCTAATGGGCTTACATAAACATTTACTGCCCCGATAGTTTTCATATCTAATGCTTTATAATCAACCCCTAGTATACCTTTTCTAATAATTATTCTTTTATTCGTGTAAGCATAGAATAGATTGTTATAGTAAATTCTTACAAAGATAAATACTATTATAGTTATGGCTGCAAATATACTAGCAGCTAATAGTAAATATGGTAAATAGTTAGTCGTTTCCGATACAATCCCAGCAACCGCTACTCCAAACATCCATATAACCGATACAAAATAAATAAAGAATGATGCAAAATATAATTTGGTTTTATTAGGTTCAAAAACCTTAATAACCTCTTCATCCTTATCTAAAACTTCTTCAAACATTCTCTTCATACTGTTTACCCCCATAAATATATTATACTAGAACTTTAATCATCAGTTAACTTATGTTAACTGTTTTATAAGAAAAAAGAATACCTTTAGGTATCCTTATTTTCTAATATTAAGTTTTGCAATTAAATCTAAGTACTTTTGAGCATCATTTTCTTTGATATAGTCTAGTAATCTACGACGTTTACCAACTAGAAGAAGTAATCCTCTACGAGAATGGTTGTCTTTTGGATGAATCTTTAAATGTCCTGTTAAGGCATTGATCCTAGTAGTTAAAATAGCTACTTGTACTGAAGGGTTTCCAGTATCCTTTTCATTCTCACCATAAGTCTTAGTAAGTTCAAGAACTTGTTCTTTACTAATAGTCATAATTTTTCCTCCTTATTTTTCCTTAACCTCATCCAAGTAATAAAACGGAGTATCTTTATAACCTAGAAGAAGTCGCATAAATAATATACAACATTTAATTAGTCATTGCAACTAATTAAATGGGGTATTCCTGGGTTTTGGTTTCACCTGATAGTTTTCATTGCTCTCTACTACCATACTATTACTAACAGCGTCATAAATAGTTCTACCATCTCTATTAATAAACACATAAATTAAGTTAACTAGAATTAGTATTGGTATCGCAGAAGTTATTGATCGTAGTATTGTTTGCCTCACACTCATGTTACCCCATGTTTGCGAATAAACCCTGGTCCCCATCAAATACATTCCTAATGTTTTGTTTTTAAAAATTAAGATTGAAAGTATTTGATAGACCGCCATATTCCCTACATATAGAAAGAAGATTAAGCGCTCAAGATCTAGTATTGTCCCTTTTATTGAAGGACCGATGATTATGGCAAGGGTTAAAGAAATAACCCCGACAAAGGCGGCATCTATAAGAGTTGCAAAAACTCTTTTTTCATGCAACATCATTCTCATACTATTACCCCCTTCATTATTATTCTATCAAATGGTTAATATTAAAACTAAGTTCTAGCCTTAATAACTTTCTTAGTTTTATCCTTAACGAATAAATAGGTGTTTTTTACATCAATCTTTATTTGTTTGTATTGCCAAGGCAAAGAAATTAACAAAGGTAAAACTGTGAAATAAACTAGAACTCCTGGCAACATATAGAAGAATGGCCAGTATTTATCTTGTCCGATGAACTCCCCATATGGAACGACCTTCATAAAGTTAGGAGTGAAAATAGTAAATAGTACTGCTAGTTCACTACTAGGACCCCAGATTAGAGAAGGATTATGAACCTTGTGTTCAAAGAAATCAGTACTCCTTAAGTTTATTATTCCTAGTTCATATTGTAATACTTGTTGGAAAGCAATTAGTATTAGTGTTAAAGCCATGTATAAAGGCACTTTAGGAATTCTTTTATAATCTAATTTATGTATTCCAAGGACTATCATCAGTAAAGGACCAGCGATGATTATAAAATGACAAATGTAGAATCTAATAACATCAAATAGGAACGGATTCTCACCTAGAGCCTCCGTAGGTATTAGGAAGGCTAAAAAGCCACTAATAACACCTAAATAGAACATAAAGTCTTTAGCACTCTTACTCTTAATATAATAATAAAGAGGAAAAGTAACTACACTCATCGCACAAACATTAATAAACCAAACATCTCTCATAGCTTTATCTGGATTTAAGGAGTAAGGAGCAAAGTTTAACTTTAAAAAGTGTAAAACTAAGTTTAATAATAAGATAATCCCGACTGCATTTTTCTTAAACCTAAAACTCTTATTCCTAAGAAAAAAGTATAATCCAAGGAAAGTAGCTACCCCTAAGATTACATACATAAAATAAAATCCATTGAAAAACTCAACTGTCATATAAATACCTCCAAAACAATTTTAATTATAGCCCTTTAAGCATAGTGTTGCAACGGTTTATGATTCAAGCGTTAGATACCTTGTCAATATTGTCTACTATTTCTAATATCACCTTGTTTAGTAACATAAACCCCTCATAGCTTGCTTTAACTCTCTTTTCATCGACTAATAATAATTTTTCGCTAACTAGTTTGTTGATCGGTTCTTGAAACTTCTCTATAAAGTTTTCCTTAAAGATACTATTATATTCATCTAAGTCTATACCCTCTTCTAATCTAAGTCTCAACATAATATATTCAAACTCATACTCCTTATTACCAATCACTTCTTCAATGTGAGTTATTTCACCATTTAAGAACTTATTAAGACTTCTGGTGTTAGTAGTCCTAACACCATTTAAATA
>DUOF01000132.1 GCA_012839015.1 bacterium | reverse complement strand
TATGATACATCTTGATTTAGACAACTTAAAGTTGCGCTTAAGTTGTCTTTTCTTTGATATACATAGCAAAACACACCATAATAAAAGTGCAAGAAAACTCGGTTGCCATAAGTTTGTCACTTAACAAAGTTACAATAAATGCCGCTTTCTGACTTTTCTATTGTTTTAGCTGATATTATTAGATATATTTCATATAATAATAGTGTCCAAGTTTAAAAATGCTATTCTAGAAATAGCCACTTGTGAACCCGCCGGATGGATTTCCGGTCCATGCCTGAAAAAGTGGCCGCCCGGTTTAGGGAAATTTAAACACCTCATTTACGAGGTGTTTTTCTTATACGCTTTTTTCTTAAAAATCCTTTTATTTTTCTTCTATCACTATCTATGATTTTTCCTTTTGATTTTTTGTTTTTTTATATGTTGATACTTCAACCTCTCTCCTGAAGGATTGTTTTTTTATAAGATCTTTTAAATATTTTTTCGTAGACTCCGCTAGGTTCAATAATTGTTATCTAAATTTAATTATCACAAGTCTTTGTTAAACCGTCCAGTCGTGTTTGTAATGCTCTTTTGAAAGGCTCTTTAATTCGCGCATTATGCGCACGCGCAAGATGTCGCTGTCTTCAAAAGGCTCATCCTTTTGAATTTCTATGACTGGTATTTTATGTTTTTTATATTGTTCTAACTTTCTTTTTTTATTATCAAGATAACTTTTGGTTGTCATCCCCCAGTATTCAATATAGATCCCTTTTGCAGAACTTATTATCGGTATAAACCAATCTGCTTCAACAGATTGTTCTTCTGTAATATCAATTTCTGAAACAGTAGGAGAATAGGCGTGGACTATTCTATTATTGTACAGTAGATCATCTATTATCTTTTCACCTAGACTTTTAACGTTATGTCCATCTGAAGCCGAATATATTTTTTCTTGTTGGGAATCCTGTTTTTGATCAAGCTTGCTTACAGTTTTTTCTTCCTTTGGCTTCTTTCTTTCAATTATTTTGTGAATATCGGATTCTATCTTATTCATGTATGTATTACTGTTATGTATCTCTTTAGTAAGTTGAGCAATTGCAAATAGTTTATTAGAATTACTCTTTACTTTAGCGAAATCATTCATTCGATATATATTCCCATGAAGATTATAGTAATAACTACCTAACTCCTGTAATCTTGAATTCTTATCAATCTGTTGCTTGTATTCCTTTGATTCTGAATAACAGGCTATGCACTGTGGACCATATGGTGCAGATTCACCACAAACTATACATGAATTATTACTATCAGATGAAACATCTTTTGATTTAACTTCTTCCTTTTTACTTGGGGCCTTTTCTACTAGTTCCCATCTTTTTGTTTTTTCATTTTTAACAACTTTACCTTCATTCTTTAGCCTCATGTGATTATAACACAGTGGATACATCCCTGATGGTTTACCACAAATTTGACAAGTTTTAGCCATAAGTTAATTCCTCCTATAATTTATACTGCTTATGTTATCTATTATTAAAGTACCATAATTTACAAAATTCACCAATTATTTAGGGACAATAACTCGCTTTTAAATAACTCGTGTCTCTTATAGAATGTATTTGATAGTATGTGTTCAATCAATTGCCAGGCCCTATCTTAAATGGTATATGTTAGGCTAGTTGGGACTGAAAGGTTGGAATATTATTAAATGGTATATTCGTATTAAGGGAGTTAGTGGGTATATAGACTAATATCCTTGTCAAGGACTTTAAACTCAATATATATTTAAAATAAACTGGTGAGTAAATGGATAAAATAATTAGCTAAATGAATTGAGCAAAATTAATATTATTTATATACTCTTAAATAGAAAGGGGGACTAAACAATGGAAAATTACGATAAAGTTCTAAAATTCATGACTGAAAGTGATAAGCCACTTAGAGCAGGGGATATCGCTGAAGGTACTGGATTAGACAAGAAAGAAGTAGACAAAGTTATGAAAAAACTTAAAGAAGAAGAAAAAATAGTTTCTCCTAAACGTTGTTTCTGGGAAGCAAAGTAATAAAATATAAAGAATCTATTTTAAGTTATATTGAGCTTGGGTGTTCCCAGGCTTTTTTAATATATTGGGATTATGATTGAAATAATCAATCAGGTTATATAAACTTTAATAAACAAATCTTGAGATAAGTAGGGGTGAGCAAATTTGATAACTGGGATAATGTAAGAAAACAGTTTACCTTAAATGAGGTTAATAAAGATAACATTGATAAAACACTGAGGGATTCTATGTTAATCAATGAAATGAATAAAACTAGCAAAAATAAAACTGGCAATGGAAAAGGAATGACTATTGCAGTAGCTATAATATTTCTTATTAGTATTATCGCAAAAATAGTAATCCTTATCTAAAATCATCCATTTGAAATAAATAATAAAGTTTACAGGGGGTTAACAAAGTGTCAAAAATTATAATTCATATTCCCCATGATGGCGATGAGCTCCCAAGCGATTTAATGGAAGATATTATTATATCGAAAGAGGAGTTTCGAAAATACCATAATATGATGTCGGATAAAGATGTTAGTCGCCTTGTTGAAGGTATTGGTAATGTAGAAATCGTTAAATTTCCTATCAGCAGGCTTTTATGTGATGTTGAAAGATTTGTTAATAGTGATGAAATAATGGAAGTTTACGGTATGGGTTTTGCCTATTCTCATGTATATAACGGAAAACAAATTAGAGTTTTAAATGATAGGGTAAAGAGTAAAGTTTTAAAGTACTATGATGAACATCATAGAATACTCGATGAGACTGTCTTATCTAGTTGTGAACATATATTTTTTATCGATTTACATAGTTTCAATATTGATGCTACTTTACCAGACCTCATAGACAACAACAGAGGTATACCTGATATATGCATCGGATTTGATGAGGGGCATTGTAGAACAGAAATCCTGGAAATAATATATGATGTTTTTAAAGATGCAGGATACTCCGTAGTATTTAATTACCCATATAAAGGCAGTTTGATCCCAAATGTCCTGATCAATAATAAGGCTCATAATTCTTATGATTCATTCATGATAGAAATTAACTCAAATTGTTATTTAGATGATAACAGGGAACCCGTAAAAGGTGAGATAAATAAATTAAATAAAGTCATTAACAATATAAAGTTAATGTTAGAGCGGTATAAATGATATGTAAGCAAACACTAGAGAAATAATCTTTAGGGATTTTTGTGCCCTAGTAAAGGAAGTAATTATCCAATGTACAAACATTCATAACTCTTAGACTGTTTGATATTAGGTTTTCTACTACCATCTAGAAGAAATTCTCAATTAACCCTCTAATCATGATAACTTTTTGATATCATAAACATTATCAAAGTAGGAATAGTCATTTAATTTATGAGCGATTACTAAGATGGTTTTATTACTTTTCATCTTGGTGAGTGTCTTGAATAGATGTTCTTGATTTAGACTATCTAGAGCACTTGTAGGTTCGTCTAACAGTAATATTTTACAGTCTTTTAAGTAAGCTCTCGCTATTTCAATTCTTTGTTTTTGTCCACCACTTAGGTTAGAACTATTTTCATTTATAAGCGTGTCATAGCCTTTTTCCATTCCTTCAATCTCATCATGTATATTAGCTAGTCTACATGCTTTAATAACATCGTCCTTATTAGCATCCTTTCTGACAACTAGTATGTTGTTTAAAATAGTATCATTAAAAATAAAGGGCTCTTGATTAACTATACAAATATTTTTCCTAAATGTTTTTTCATCAATATCATTTATATCGATATTATCAAAATATATACTTCCCTTATCAATATCATAGAGTTTAGATAAGAGGAAGAATAAGGTAGACTTACCACTCCCTGAACTACCTACTAAAACATTTAGAGTATTAGGTTCAATCTCTAAATTTATCTCTTTTAATATTCTCTTATCACCATAAGAGAAACTAAGGTCTCTAATTGATATCTTACCTTCTTTAATGTTCTTAGAGTTACCTCCGAATGTTTCTTTGTAGGGAGTTTTAATTATTTCTAAAACCCTTTTAGAATAGTAATCACCATTTACATAATAGCCCTTGAGTTTTGAAAAGAAACCTACTGTTTCATACATTAATCCTTTGTAGTTAAAGACTATTAATAAAACTATAACACTTATCTCTCCTGCAGGAAGTAACCACAATATTGAAATAAAAACTAATAGAGAATCAATCACCCATTGAAAGTAAGTGCCTATCCTTGAGATAAACTCGAACTGAGTATTCTTTTTATAAGTTTTTCTTAGTAGTTCATCATTATAGTCTTTCATTTTAAGGTTTATTTCTTCCTTTATTCCAAACCCCTTAATATCCTTCATCCCATGAATGATTTCACTAAAGTGGGAGTTAGTTTTTTCACTAGACTTCTTCACCTCTTCTAAATTCCTTAAATCAGTGTTTACCTTAATACTCTCAATGATAAATAACATAGAAACACCGATTGTAAAGAAAAGTCCTAACTGCCAACTCAAAAAATAAATAAGTATGAGAAAACTAAAGTTAGTTAAGACATCGACGAATGTACCGGCAACATTACCGATAAAGGTAGCTATCTCATCAACGTCGTTAAGTCGTTCAAGATAGTAACCAGTACTGTTCTCCCTAATGTAAGAATATTTTGTATCCAGTAAATTAGCAACAATACCATTTTTGATGTCACTTGAAACCTTACTAGACAAGCGATAATGGAACTTACTCCATAAGTACCAGTTAATGTGATGAATGGTTATAACAACCATGATAATAAGAGTAAATTTTAGTGTATGTGAAACCAATTCATTAGTTATTCCAATAAGTTGTTCACTAAGAAGGTATGAAGTAATGACTCCTGCACTACTGGCAATTAGCATTACCGATATTAATATAATTATTAATTTTATGTGTTTTTTAAAATACGGCTTAAAAGCAGCCAAGTTTTTAAATCGTTTAATAAACATTTTTGTTCTCCTTTGATAGTCTAATTTCGACTAGAAGCACAAAACTATAGTAAACAAAAAATTCACTAAGTAGTGAACTTTATCTATGTATTATTAATGTAATAATATTAAAATTAAAAAATAGATAAAATCACTAGTTTTACATGCTTGTTATATCACATAAAACCAGTCGATATAGTTTTATGTGTTTATCTTCTTCTTAATTTAAATATTACCAACATGAACATACTTCCTCTCTTTGATAATCTAAGGTTAGCACAAACATAAGTCCTTTTCAATAATATTTTATATTCATATCCTTTAAATATTTTTTCTATAAATGAAATAAAAGTTGTTAGATGACAAAGTGAAAGTTACAAGATAAGCGGGATTATGATACATCTTAGTTTAGATATTTATAGTTATAATAACTTTGTCATTAACATTAACAATAATAATTACTTGGGATCTCTCGATATCTTGAACTGGAGTGAAAGTTGTATTATTATAGAATGGCAGAATTGCACAAAAAGGAAATACAATGATTAAAGAAAAAATACACACTTCAAAGTATACTGATAATAAAAGCATCATAGGTGTTGGTACTTTTAAATTTTTCAATGTGATCGCGTCTTCACTAATAAAATCATTTGGTTCAATTTTTATCTATATTAACTCCGGTAAGCTTTGGCATGTCTTTTTCTATTTGGCCCTGTATGCATTTATCCAAATATCTTCTAATTTGCTAGGAACCAAGTTATTTTCTAACAGACCTAAATTATCTTTAATTTTAAGAACAATACCTTTCTTGCTCTTGTATAGTCTTTTCTTTATAAAGATTAATGCACTGATGTTTACGATTATATTATCCATAGGGAACGGTCTAATAAACTCTTTTTATTTTGCACCTATGGATAATATAATTGGTTCGTTGAAAACTGCCGGAAAAACAAAAACACAGAGCATAATTCAATTTTTGGAATATGTTGGAATTTTTTTATCAACACTTATAGGTGGTTTTGTTTTGGACTCTGTAGACGCAAAATTAGTTGGGGTTGTTGGTGTTGTGTTATATTTATTTGCTACTATTGTTTTCTTTTTTATGTATAGTCCGGATGCTACAAAAGAAGTGGAAACTACCAACGATTTAAAGGTCACAGACAAAAATACCAATGAAAAGACTGTGGTAAGGCCTGCTACTGAGAGTGTTAGGAAAGGTGCAAAAACTCAAATAAATGATATAACAAAGGGAAAGTTTAACCCATTTAAAAAATATTATCCTTGGCTAACTGAGGGACTGGTCGGAATATTTACAATTTTAGAAGTCTTGTGGTCAGTTTACACCTACATCCAGGTAGGCTCCTTTGCAGTTATCGGAATTATAAAAACAGTTATTGTGCTAGGTGGGTTACTTGGGATTGCCTTTATAGGCAAGTACTCCAGCAAGCGCAATTGGAAGAATTTTGTTCTAATTTCAGTGTTATTAGTTTCCGCAATATGGATAGTTAGACCCTTTTTAAATATCCAATTGATGTATTATTTGCTGGCAATAATAGTTGGTTTCTTGCAACAGATTATTTATGTTCCTTTAAACAGTGTTTACTATAAACATTATAAAGACAGTAAAGACAAAACACGTAAACTGACTCAAAAAGATGGTTATAGGAAGCTTTTTGCTGTGCCTCTGTCACTTATGTGTATGATAATTGGTTCAGTTTCGATAAGTATAGCAATTTTAGGTGGTATCTTGGGGTTGGCAGCGTTTCAAATAACTCCAGCATATAAGGATTATGAAAAGGATAATGATGTATAAGTTAGAAGGTAATAAGTAATGATTTAGATTAAACTTTGTATGGTTTTTAATGCATTTATACTGATTGAATATATATTTTATCTGTGATA
The DNA here is from genome assembly GCA_012839015.1 of bacterium. Classification (GTDB taxonomy): domain Bacteria; phylum Bacillota_I; class Bacilli_A; order RFN20; family DUOF01; genus DUOF01. The sequence goes on along the minus strand of DUOF01000132.1, from coordinate 1,313 downwards.
TCTTATTACATCAGTAATTAAAGAAGAATTTGTATGACGATTGAAATGATTTTGTTTTTAGCAGTATTTGCAGTTACCACCGTCTTAGTAATGTTAGGTTTAAGTAGATTTAAGGAAGAGAGAGCCAAAAACACGGCCCTAAAGGTATTTGCCTGGTCTTGCTTTATAACCCATATCTCGGTTATGTGGCAAACCTCACTTACCAATGCAGGAAGTGGCTTTGTTGATAGATCAATCCTGTGGCCGATTTACTTTTGCAACGTAATTATGTATCTCTTATTAATCTTAGCTACTATGAAGAAAGACACCAAAGTATTTAAGATTATAGCAACATTTACAGCTTATGCTGGTGTAATCGGAGCCTTAGTAACTTTCTTTGATTATAAATACCCGTTCCATGATGATGGCGGGGTTTATAGTTTTGAAAGATTAAAGAGTACCATTAGTCATGCCCTTTTACTTATGGGTAGTTTGTATTTATTTGTAGGAGGATGGGTTAAGATTAGATTTAAGAATATCTTGCCATACACACTAGGGGTTTTATTCTGTGGCTTTGTTGGTGGCCTATTAAACTGGTTCTTTATAGCAAGAGGAATTGACCCTGATATTAATGCTATGTGGTTAAGACACACAGCACTAGAGGGAACTCCATTCACTGGTCTAGTGATGGGTCTTATAAGCATTGGACTTGTAGCCTTATTTAGTCTTACGTATGAATTTATACTGTTTACTAAGAATAAGAAAAAAGGAATTAGGGAGTTATATTTCTTACAAGAAACTAAAGACTATCTAATAAACTTTAAAACTAAATTAACTAATAGACGTTTCCTAATACAAAGTATAAGTATTCTCTTGTTTACAATATTTACTCTAACTATGGTTATTATCCTTTCTACGACTTATGCATTTTAAGTAGTACCAGATTAGCATTTTAAAGAGTCTAAACCCGTCTTAGTGACGGGTTTTTATGTTATAATTATATATGCTATTAAAGCGAATAATACTTGTCTAAACAAGTTAATATATAGAGGAGAAGATTATGAAGGTAATTATAGTAGGTTGTGGCAATGTTGGTATGAGCTATGCTTATACACTTGTTAATCAACCAAGCAGGGTAGATGAATTAGTCTTAATAGACGTTAATCATGATAAAGCGATCGGAGAGGCACTTGACTTAAGTCACGCACTTCCATTCGCACCATCTAAGATAAGAATAAAGGCAGGTAATTATGAAGACTGTAACGATGCTGATATTATTTGTATCACCGCAGGTGCTAATCAAAATAAAGGTGAGACTAGATTAGATTTAGTTA
>DUOF01000131.1 GCA_012839015.1 bacterium | reverse complement strand
CAACAGGGTGTAGAGATATATGATGAAACAGAAAAACAAGCTCTAGAAATGGCTCATTTAATGACTTTCGGGATAATAGCCCAATTTCCAAGGTTTTTGATTAAATAGATTAGGCTTTATTGTTAATTCAATAAAGCCAATCTTAATAAATAATATGCAGATGCTAGGTAGTGTAATCTATCTTTATATAATTTTACAGTAAACATATATTAATATATAAATAAAAACTCAAAGACAAACATACTATATACTAGGTGATATTGTGTTACAAAAAATAAGAAGCTTTCATATAATTTCTATATTTATAATCATGTTACTCGGTGCACTTCTTCATTTTGTTTATGGATGGTTAAATAACTCTGTTTTTGCGATTTTTGGTTCAATTAATGAGAGTGTATGGGAACATTTAAAATTGTTGTTTTGGCCCTCTTTACTCATGGCTACTATTGAGTATTTCTACATTGGTTATAACTTCAAAAATTATATAATAGCAAAAGCCGTTTCCATTTATATCGGGGTATTATTGATTGTTTCATTCTTTTACACTTATACCGGAATAATCGGAAGGAATTTTCTAATTGTTGATCTATCAACATTTATTTTAAGTGTTATTATTAGCAACTTATTCAGTTATTACTTAATAAAGAAGAATAAATTCCAAGGTAAATATTTTCAAATAATCGGGTTAGCTATGATCTTTATTTTGAGTCTTGCATTTGTCGCATTCACAAGGAGACCGCCAGATTTACCTTTATTCACCACATAGAAAAAAATTAAAAAAATAATTCATAAATACTTATTCTTGCGAACTTTAATGGGTTATCGTCCTTCCATAAAATTTACTGGTAACTATTTCTCGCCCAATACGCAAAAAAATATGTAAATATATGTGATAAATCTTATATACGAGGAAGTTAATCAAACAAAATATCCCTTTTAAATATTATACTAACGGTTTATGGCCATAAGGCGAATCACCTATCCTACCCGAAAATAAAACCACTACTTCTACAGTAGTGGTTTTTCTTTGTTTTGACAACTTTCTCTTTCAATGGTTTGTGACTTAGAGTTTATTCGTAATGACTTTTCATATATTATACTATCATGTGAGGTTGCAATAACACTTTCAAACCCTAGTCTTTTAATATATCTTTCTCCATCTTCACTAACGCAATCGGCTAGAATGCTTTTAATTTTAACACCTTTTTTTTCCAGCTGTTGTAGTTTGTATTGCCAAGCCTTTGTAAGAATTTTCACCGCATCTCCATTTCTAAAATTCGGGTGAATCACAATAGACATAAATAAGCAATAGTTCTCTTTATCAGCTACAAAAGGTAAGATATCTTTACTGGTTAAGTCCGTATCTCGTATTTGTGCAGTTTTGAATTTTTGATACGCTTCTTTTGTCAGTGCAATAAAGTTAATATAACCAACCACTTTATTGTCATATAACAATATTATATATATATCATTGTTTACACTATACCAATCCATGCACATAGAGTATGTACCCTTATCGTCCTCACTATAATTACTTTCATCTAGTTTTAACATTTGTTCCAAATAATCATCTTTCAGAGAATTCTCCACTCTGAATTTACTTACCTCTAAGTTTTGAATTTTTTTCATAATAAAACACACTTATCCTTTGATCAATTTTTTTAAATCTTTTATTTATTGTGGCAAAATTTTAAATTTTTTTTCAGTGTTTTCTTCTAACATTTTTATGAAATCTTTGTGATTAGATGGATTTTTTATACCCAATGAATATTTTTGAAAATCATGCAAAAATTTAAAAATGTTTTCCCTTGAAACTTCATTACCTAAACTTCTATTGTTAACATAGCAAAATAGATTTAAAAAATCTATTGACTGCTTTTCTTTGTCTAACGCTGCCTGGATATATTTAAAGTCAAGCTTATAGTATTTTAGATGGTTCCAATATTGTATTCTTTTAATCATATTTACGTTATCATTGAACTTAGACGGATTTTCACATTCAACAAAAATATAATCTATTTCTCTCTTCCCATTATTTATAGCATTTTTCTTTTGAAGACTATAAAAATATTCTAACATTTTTTTGGAAACTCCCATACCTCTATAATTATAATCTGTTGCAATATACTCAATTAGGCATGAATTGCAAGAGGCGTAATAATCGCCAATTAAACCTCCAACTATCTTATCACCAATTATACATGCTAATATGTGATAATTACATTTGATTGCCCTCAATTTCTCCGCATTATTTAAATAAAATCTAATATTATCAAGCGATTCCAATTCATCACCATCGGGAAAAGCCTTTAACAGGATTTCATTGTAGAGTTCCTCAAGCCTTTCATATGATTTATCGCCCACCCGTATTTCAATTACTTCCATAAAATCCTCCTGATTATAACCCAGTTTTTATATAGTCTTCATCTTGCACATTATAACATGTTCTATAAAATATATAAATATTATAAGTATCTTTTACTCCTGTAACTCTCCCAATTAAACGCTATTTTAATTCAAAAGGTGCACAACATTAAAAAGCGTGGTTAAGTTTTTCGAGGATGTTAGTTATGAAGTAGAGAGTAATTTAGGTAACAATAACAAACCGCTTTTTAAAACCTTTAGGGCATTTAAAAGTTATTTGATAAAACAACCCAGAGAAAATAACACAGTTATCATTGAAAATATTGATTACGATGGGCACTATAAAATTGTTATAGATTATGACCAGGTAAATGACAATGAATTGAATGATATGATTATCTTTGCAGATTGTTATGACCTTAACGATGATCTGCAGGATGGATATAACTATTTCCCGGCTGATATATTCTTCGAAATGTGGTTTGATAATAACTGTTTCAATGAGGGAGAGAAGTACAACCGTTTGTTACGGTTTCAATCTTATTAAATATTTTTATATAAAGATCAAAAGTTACCTTGTAAACGGAAATATAAAACCCCCATTTTGATGACATATTTCAGTCGTAAATGAGGGTTTTTTAAGCTATATATATATGTACTTAGGGTAGCGAGTATCCCAATAATTTAGGGGAAATCACCATTACTTTAACTATAAACCTTATTAGAGAAAATCATCCTTGATATCTTCTAGCGATATTGCTTACTTCCTTCATATCAACTTTTCCTGCGTGGTTTGCCTTAAAATGTTTCATTACACTAGGGATGGATTTATCTTCTAGTGATTCTATTTCTTTAACTATTTCATCTTCACTTAACATCTTAGGTAAGAACTTTTCTAAAAGTTTTTCTTGCTGCGTTAATAAACTAACTCTTTCGGTGTTATTAACCTTTTCAAAGTTTTCTTTTTCTTCTTGTAACTCCTTAAGAGTCTTTTGAATAGTTAAGACAACATCTAAGTCGGTAAGTTCTTCATTGTTCCTTCTTTTCTCTATGGCTAACATATCACATTTATTAATTAAGACAGAATAGATAGCCCTAGCATTGGAATCTTTACTCCTTAGGGCGTCCATATTAGCTTTTTTTAGTTCATTTAATAACATTAGTAGCGTTCCTTCTTTTCAGCTGCTTTAACAACATCTCCGACTGTTTTAAATTCAAGCAGTTCCTCATTTTCAAAAGTAATTTCTAGTCTATCTTCTGCATCTAGAATTATTTCAACTAGATCAAGTGAGTCTAATCCTAAGTCTTTTAAATTTGATTCTAAGGTAATTTCTATTTTGTCTCCTATTTTGTCTGCAATCACTTTTTTAAATTCTTCTAAGTAGTTTATCTCTTCCATGTCTTCCACCTCTTTTTAAATTATAAACTTTTGTTGTATTCTTGTCCATGTTTTTGGGATTAAACACCAGTTTAGGGTTTTCTTTATTATTACAATAAATCTAATAAATTACTTCCGTATTACTTGTTTCCAATCTCGGGCAGAGAATTGTAGGGTATAAATTTCCGCTTCACCCCTTTAAAGCAGAGCCCTCATATAATATTATTCTCTCATTTATATTCTGCACATAGTTTTTAATACCCCTTATAAAGCATGTATAATTTGAAAGCGTTAAAATCACCATAGTTTATGGGTGTTCCTTTAACTGTTTAAACTTTTTTTTACTATTTCTTCATACTTTATTACACTTTTTTAACGTTATTAATGCTTTTTTATACATTTTTATACCATTTTAAATTATTTTATGATTAGGTGAAAAATATTTTATTAAAATATTGTTATATTTTTCTTAGACAAACACATAATAAAAGTGTAAGTATATCATGTAAGTCATAATATAGTTTACATAGCTACATATTACGGGTTTTATACCCGCAAGGTAGGAAGAGGGTTAAAAACCCTCTTTTAATATGTAGGGATATCTTGGCGTTTGTTATCTATAAATTTCAAACCCTTTTGTTACCCGTTTAGTAATTATTCAAATCTTAAGAAGTCCATATTCTTGTCTTTAAGATATCGTTTTATTATAATCAACTTAGATGTTGTTTTATCATTATTTATATTTAAGTATCAGCAAGAGAGGAGCATACAAATGAACTTAGATGACAAAACATTTATTATTTTCTTAGCATCGATAATTGGTACGACTTTGATTTCCCTTATTTACACGTTCTTTTTAAAGGGTCAATTAAATAAGTTAAAAGTAGGAAATAGTAAAATAGAAGAAATATCTTCTTATATTAAAGAAGGTACCCTGGCTTTTATTAAAAGAGAATATAGAATTATTGCAGTATTTGTAATCGCTACTGGGGTTTTACTAGCACTGCTTGGATTTATACCTGCACTTAGAAATGCTGAAGGTGTTGGGTGGAGAAGTGCACTTTGTTTTATTGTAGGTGCTAGTTTTTCGGGGTTAGCAGGTTTTGTTGGTATGTTGGCAGGGGTTAAAGCAAATTCACTTACTACATCTGCTGCTAATACGAGTGGAATGAGTAAAGCACTAAAGATGGCTTTTAGTGGTGGTGCAGTTGTTGGTTTAAGTGTCGCAGGTTTTGGACTATTTGGTCTTACTAGCTCTATGTTAGTACTTTATTTAACAACTAAGAACCTAGTACTAGTTAGTCAGATTGTAATCGGTTACGGATTAGGTGCATCATTTGTAGCATTGTTTGCCCGTGTAGGTGGCGGGATTTATACTAAAGCTGCCGATGTTGGTGCCGATCTAGTCGGTAAAATTGAGGTTGGAATTCCAGAAGATGATCCAAGGAACCCTGCTGTAATCGCTGACAATGTCGGAGATAATGTCGGGGATATCGCTGGTATGGGATCGGATTTATTAGAATCTTATGCAGGTTCTATAATTTCGGCTCTAACGCTTGGTATTTCTACTACAATATATCAAGGTACCAATGCTGCTTTATTTCCTCTATTAATCGCAGCACTTGGGATTGTTGCTACAATAATCAGTATTGCTATAATCCGTATGCGGGAATGGAGAGAGCCGCAGAAGGCATTAAATATATCGACTTATATTGCTAATTTTATAGTCCTAGTATCTGCTCTAGCTTTTAGTCTTATTATACTTAAATCGTATCGACCTTTCTTAACGATCTTAGTCGGTTTAGTAATTGGTGTGTTAATCGGGATTATCGCAGAATACTATACTTCTGATAAATATAAACCAGTAAAAGAGGTTGCCTTTGAATCCAATACCGGACATGCTACTAATGTTATTGCAGGTTATGCTGTAGGAATGAGATCCACCGCTATTACAATCATTGTCCTAGCACTTGGTGTAATATTTGCTTATCTACTAGAGGGAATGTACGGAATAGGATTAGCTGCTATTGGTATGCTATCTACTGTAGGTATAACTGTAGCAGTTGATGCATATGGACCAATATCAGATAATGCTGGTGGAATTGCCCAAATGGCAAATCTAGATGATAATGTTAGGGAGATAACAGATAAACTTGATTCGGTTGGTAATACTACCGCTGCTGTTGGTAAAGGATTTTGTATCGGTGCCGCAGTACTTACCTCTTTAGCTTTATTTGTATCCTATGCCTTTTCAACTAATTTAACTGCTATTAACGTCCTAGAACCTTTAGTTATTCTTGGTATTTTAATTGGAGGAATGGTTCCATTCCTATTTACTTCACTAGTTATAAACTCTGTAGGTAGGGCGGCCAATAAAATGATCGATGAAGTAAGAAGACAATTCAAGGAAGATCCAAAAATTATGGAAGGAACATCAAAACCAGATTATGCTAAGTGTGTAGACATATCTACACGTGCTGCTTTAAAGGAAATGATCATACCTGCAATAATTGCAGTTACCTTACCAATAATTATCGGATTTGTCTTTGGTACAAAGGCTTTAGGTGGATTACTTGTCGGGGGACTAGTAAGTGCTGCTATGCTGGCTATATTTATGGCTAATTCTGGT
>DUOF01000130.1 GCA_012839015.1 bacterium | reverse complement strand
TCTCTGCAAACGATGCTATCGTGGCACTTGGGGAACTTGTCTCAGGTAGCGAAGAGAGTTTCGTTTCCGATATGAATAGTAAAGCTAGGGAACTAGGGATGAGTAATTCTAACTTTGTTAACCCTACAGGATTCCATGATCCTGAGCACTACACTACGGCTAGAGATATGGCGCTTCTAGGTATTAAGCTAATTGATAGATTCTCCGATCCCTTACTAAAGTATACTTCTCTTTATGAATCTTATATAAGAGAAGACAGTGAACAACCATTTTGGTTGGTAAATACTAATAAACTAACTAGGTTTTATGAAGGAGTAGATGGACTTAAAACTGGATTTACTAGTGAATCAAGATACTGTCTGACTGCCACTGCAATGGCACCAGCAGCACACAAAACTATTAAACAACATTTAAAGGATAGGGATATTGAAGCTGATTACTATGATTTAATCCTTACCGGTGACTTGTCCAAATATGGAAAAGAAGTTTTAATACAAATGTTTAAAACAGATAACATTGACATGTCTAAAAACTACGATGACTGCGGTTTATTAATTTATGACATCGATAAACAACCTGTATTTGCAGGCGGAAGTGGTTGCGCTTGCTGCGCCATAACTACATTTGGTTATATCCTGGACAAACTAAGGAAGAAGGAATTAACAAAAGTCTTGGTAGTAGCCACCGGTGCACTCCACTCAGCAACAATAGTCCAACAAAAAGAATCAATAGTTAGTATTGCCCATGCAGTAAGTCTAGAGGTGGTCTAATGGATTACTTATTAGCTTTTTTAGTCTGTGGAACAATATGTACCATCGGACAGATAATTTATGACAATATGAAATTCACCCCAGGTCACATCACTGCCTTATTTGTGGTTATCGGTACAATTTTAGATACCTTTAATATTTATGATAAGTTAGTTGAATTTTCAAAAGTTGGTGCCAGTCTTCCAATTACTAGTTTTGGACATTTCCTGATGCATGCTGCAGATGCCTCGATGCATGAAATGGGTATTTTAGGAGTAGCTGCGGGTATATTCGATATTTCTGCTGCTGGTATTACTAGCGCTATTCTATTTGCCTTTTTAGTAGCAGTCATCTTTAAACCAAAATCATGAATTATATCTCAGAAAATGATAGAAAATTAGCATCAATGCTAGGCCTTGGCATTAGCTTTGATGTAGTTAGAAAAGAAATCGGCACTAACATTAAAGGGGCGGTTTATTTTTTAAGTAGTCTAGTTGATGACTTACAACTAACTATGTTAAATGAAAATATTATTGATCTTGACGGTAATATAAATATCCCTACTAAAATAAGTAATGGTACAGTAGAGTTAGAAAGTGACATAAACAAAGTCTTTGTAAGTGTTAGTACTGGTGTTAGTGTTCTTATTAGCGAAAATGAGATGTATTGTATCGATACAAGAAGTTACCCCTCTAGAAGCATCAACGAACCTAGTACCGAACAAACAATTCGTGGTAGTAGGGATGGTTTCAATGAAAACATAATTACTAACGTAGGACTTATTAGAAGAAGAATTAAAAGCCCTTTTTTTAGGTGTCCGATTATTTCTGTAGGCGATGAAACTAAAACTGATGTTTCATTACTTTATTTAGAAAATAGGGCTGATCCCGATATGGTCAACGATTTATTAGATAAACTATCAAATACTCAGACTAAAGATCTAGTTATGAGTGATCGAAAACTAGAAGAAAAGCTTTTTAAACAAAACTTTAATCCTTTTCCACTCGTTAGATATAGTGAGCGACCAGACCTAGTAGCGGCACACCTAATTAAGGGTCATGTTGCCATTATAGTAGATACTTCCGCCAGTGTGATTACCACACCAACAACACTATTTGAACACACCAAACATGTAGAGGAATATCGTCAAGCACCTAGTAGTGGCACTCTTATTAGGCTTATAAGATACACTGCTATCTTGTTATCAATATTCTTAGTCCCAATCTGGATGATCACGGTTGAAAACACTGATTTTTCTTCATTCTTGCTACTAAAACCAACTGCTAGTTCTCCCTTGTCACTGTTTGCTCAAATATTAATCGTGGAATTAACGATTGAACTCCTCCGGATTGCCACCGTACATACCCCAAATCATCTCTCCAGTGCAATGGGACTAATAGCGACCCTAATACTTGGTCAAATGGCAGTAGATATCGGCGTCTTTCAAGCTGAGGTACTACTTTATTGTTCCCTGTCTTCGATCGGTGGTTTTGCCACCCCATCATACGAACTCTCACTCGCTAACAAGATAGTAAAACTATCGCTAATAGTCCTAGTAGGACTACTAGGATCAACAGGTTTCATTATTGGTTTTGGCTTCTTAATAATTTTCTTAAGTTCAATTAAAATATATAAGACTCCGTATTTTTATCCCCTGATACCTTTTAATTTAAGGGAGTTATCAAGGATCATCTTTAGACCATCTATTTATTAGAGTTTTTCAATTTTTCTAAATTATTTGATCTTATATTTTTTCTTAGTTGTAAATAATTATTAACTAAGGCTTTTTCATATTTTCCACTTAATGAATATTCATAAAATGTTTCCCCGCTTATCTTATCAGGTAAATATTGAATTTTATTCCACAAGTCTTCGCGGTCATATGGATATTTTTCACTTTCCTTTAAATTGGTTGGAGTAAGTCTTAAGTAGACTGGTACTTCTTGGGGGTTGTTTCTAATACTATCCATGGCTTTTTTTATTGAAGTGTAAGCACTTTTAGATTTTGGAGAAAGGCATAAGTCTATCACCGCAAAAGATAGAGG
>DUOF01000129.1 GCA_012839015.1 bacterium | reverse complement strand
TACTTGCTAACCTTGAGAAAAAAGACAAGAAAGAGAAGAATGATTATAAATATATATTACTTTTAGTATTTGGTGCTTTTTTGGGCGCGATTTCCGGTACACTAGATAAATTTGTACTCAGTAACGGTTATGCGACTAACGGTGGTCTGCTTTTTTTCTTTATGTTATTCCTATCAGCTATTTATGGGGTTGTCTATTTTGTTAAAAACAAGAAGATCAATTTCAGGGTTTTAAAAACTAACTACCCAATTATTTTAATCGGTCTGGCAATTGTTGCCTCAGATTTGTTGTACTACAACGCAGTTAGTATACCAAATTCTAAACTGGCTCTGATATCGATAGTTAGAAGGCTGTCGCTGTTTATATCTGTAATAGCAGCATCCTTATTATTAAAAGAGTCTAATTTATTTAAGAAAATAATAATCTTTGTTATTATGTTTGGTGGGTTAGCATTAATTCTTTTAACCTAACAAATGATTTGTGGTATAATCTTTATGGTGGTCTAGTATGAAAAAACTTTTATTGATAATTCTTTTTTTATTAGTAGTTAGCCTGGGGATTTCTACGACCCTAGCATTCATTAATTATAATCACAATAAGAAAATAGATGATACTACTCTACTTAGTAATATTAAAGGCCATGAATTAATAAGTAATCAAAGATTAACCAGTGATGTTAAATATGGTTTTTTTAGGAGTAATAAAAAAGGTTGTGGTTGGATTGCCTTATATAACATCTTGAAATTAGATGGACAAGATGTTAAGGTTGAAAATGTTGTTCTCCATATGGATTTATATGGCAAGAATGCCTTTGCCTCACTGGGTAGTAACCCTCTATCCATGGCGTTGTATTTGAAGTTAAAGGGTTATGATGTAAAAATATATTTAGATCAAGAAAAATTTGACGATGCTGCCAGTAAAACGGATTTTGGCATTATTGGAATGTTGTCCACTTCCAAGAAGGGTGGCCATTATCAGGCCTACTTTAGAAATGAGGACGACACACTTACATTTACAAATGATTTCTCTACTAGTGCATCAATCAGTGATTACATAAGTGGACTAAGTTATAAGTACTACTTTTTGTTAACAGTAGATAGAAAATAGTTAATTAGTTGAAATGGTAATTGTAATAGGCTATAATGTTTAAAGTTTTTACGGAGCAAAAAATTATTAGGAGGAAAAAGAATGTCAGATATAATAAAGATATTTGCTCTTGGCGGACTAGATGAAGATGGTAAAAATATGTATGTCGTTGAAATTAACGATGACATCTTTGTTTTAGACGCCGGGATGAAATATCCAGAGAAGAGTATGCCAGGTATAGATGTAATCATACCGGATTATACTTATTTAATAAAAAATAAAGGAAGGATCAAAGCATATATTATCAGTCATGGACATGATGATTATATGGGTAGTTTATCATACGTTTTAAAGGATGCACCGGCACCGGTGTATTGTAGTAAGGTAACATCAGAAATGATTAAAGATACCGCTCGTAAGTTAAGAAATGATGTTGATATTGATTTCAATATAGTAGAGACTACTAGTGAAGTTAAAATCGCTAATAGAAAAGTAAACTTCTTTTCTACTACTCACTCAGTAGCCCAATCTATGGGTGTAGCTATTTATACTAGCCAAGGTTATATTGTTTATACGGGAGATTTTATTATCGATTCTGGTGCGTTCCAACGCTTTAGAACTGATATTAGAGCACTTTCTAAAATATCAGATCACCCAGTTCTGTGTTTAATGAGTGAATCAAAAGGAGCCTTAAAAGGAGACTTTACTTCACCTAAACATAAACTAACACCTTTCATAGAAAGGCAATTTGAAGAACATAAGGGAAGAATAGTTATCTCTACATACACGCAAAACCTATTTGCTATTCAAGAGATTATTAATTTATCAATTAAGAAAAACAAGAAAATCTTGGTGTTTTCTAAAGATATGCAAAAATTAATTTCTAGTTTTAAAACTCCAGGACTTTTAGAAATCCCTGTTGGAAATCTAGCTACCTTAGCAGATCTTAAAAAAGAAGATCAAAGTGACTTAGTAGTCTTAGTCACTGGTAATGGTGAGAAGTTATTTAGAGTATTACAAAGGATTGCCAATAATGAGCTTATTGAAGAATGTGGTTTTA
>DUOF01000015.1 GCA_012839015.1 bacterium | reverse complement strand
TAACAATTATAATATCTACCTTGCCATCTCTTAAATTACTATTTTTATTGATAGTAAAACCCCCGACACATTTTGAATTGGCTACTAATAAGAGTATTGCTTCACCTTGATACTCCCTTCCGTCTGATTCAACCTTTATCCCAATAGTTTTAGTGTTGAAAGATTTTTTTATACCCTCCACGAAATAGGCAAACTTGCCTATTTTCCTCTTCATGTTTTGATTTGGTTTAAAACTAATATCGGTGTAGGTTCCTATACCCGCCACATAGACAAAGTAGCGATCATTTATCTTACAAATATCAGATTTCATCTCATTACCTTCTATGATTATACTTAGGGCCTTTTTCAAGTTGGTTGGTATTTTTAGGTTCCTAGCCATATCACAAACTGTGCCTGATGGTAAATAACCTAGAATCGGTTTTACCGGTTGATGGGATACCCCATTAACAACTTCATTAAAGGTACCATCACCACCCGCAAAAACTATTGCATCATAAACTCCACAAGCCTTTTTGGCTAGAGTAGTAGCGTGCCCACGGGCATTACTTCTAGCAACATCCACTTGCTTATACTTACCTAGTAGCACCTGAGTAATGTAATCTAAGTTATCGATTATTTTCTTGCTGTTTCCACTTACTGGATTATAAATAAATAAACAACGCACTGACCCACCTAAAACCTTTCTATCTCAATATCTTCGAAAATAACGTTATCAAATAATTCTTTTAATTTTTCTGTGTTATCACTACCGCGGTAAGTCCACCCGAAAATATAATAACCCTTTTCTTTTAAATTCTTTATCGTATTTTCATCAAAATCATTAATATCGTAACTGATGAAATCAGGTTTGCTTATAAAATTAAACCTCATCTTACTTGCAAGATGTTTTCTTAATTTACTCTTTTTTGAATCACTAAACTTGGATGATATCTGACCTCTTATTATCTCCGGTGCATTTATCCTAAAATAATTAAGACTAAGGGGGTTGAAACTAACAATAGCGTAGTTGCCTTTGTATCCTTTCAATATCTCGATAACCTTGGACTCTAACACTCCAATTTTACCATCATTCTTTACTTCTATCATCAATCCTGCTTTTCCATCTACTAGTTCTAAAACCTCTGTAAACAAAGGAAAATGAAACAAGGGATCAATGTTATTTAATTCCTCATAAGAGAGTTCATCTACCCTCTTATCTAAGTTAAACATCCTTTTCAGGCTCCAGTCATGAAAACAAATTACCTGTTGGTCTCTAGTTAATCTGACGTCAAATTCAAAGGGAAAACCTCTTTTTACAGCCTCATTAAAAGCGACTAATGTGTTTTCTTTGATATGCTCATTGTGAAATCCTCGATGAAGAAAAGGTCTACTCCTTAACCAAGAATATTTATCATCTTCTTTTATATCTCTCATAATTGATTCACACTCCCTTTATATTATAGTCTAAAATAAAAACATCTAGAATATAGATGTTTCCTTAATTATAACCCATCTAATTAGTTATTTTTCAAAATAACATCTACTATTATGGTAATATCATTTTTTATATTATTAATTTGATAGGTGTGGTTAATTGGTGAAGACGTAACTTGGCTAGTCTCTCCGCTAGCAGTTACCTCCACTAGTTCATATCCTTCTTCTATTTCAACTATAAATCTGATTGTTTCACCATCTGCCACTTTGGTTTGGAGATCACCTGTTCCTATAGGGAGGATTTTATATCCCTCTCCCTCTTGGTAATTAACACTGTGTAACAACTTCCTATTTATAATCAACTCATATCCACGGATTGTTATACCGTCTTCAGCAGTTATTTCTAAATATAATTTGTTTTCCCCCACACTTATATTTGGCAAAGGTTCTTCTTTGCTTTTTGTTTTATCTTCATACACCTTGTAACTTGCCCCTGGGCTGACGATTATATTTTCTCCAAAACTGTAGGATCTAACTTCATTTTCAAACTCTACTGTAATGATATTATTTTTATCATCCACAACATGGACTATTTCTTTTTCTTTAAAACCTAAGAAATAGGAATCACTGGATAAAACTTCTTTTTCACATCCAGTAACAATCAAAAAGGACAAAAATAGTACTGTCAATAAACTAAGTCCTTTTCTTCTTTTCATATAATCCACCCCGCCATCTAAAAGAAAAAGCACAAAGTGTGCTCTTCTTAAAACTCTACTTTAACGTTCTCCCTCTCGACCTCAGCGGCCTTGAAGTAATCACTCTCTTTAAAACCAAACATATTGGCGATTATGTTGCTTGGGAAAACCTCTCTTAAGTTGTTGTAGGTTAACACAACATCATTATAGAACTGTCTTGCATAAGCAATTTTGTCTTCAGTTTCCTTTAGATTGGACATCATTTCAGCAAAGTTTTTATCCGCTTTAAGTTCTGGGTATGCCTCACTAACCGCTAATAATCTAGATAAAGTTGAAGAAAGCATGTTATTAGCTTCCGCCATTCCTTCTACACTACTAATTTTAGCAGCAGAGTTATAAGCATTTCTTGCTTTAGCAAACTCCTCAAAGATTCCCTTTTCATGTGATGCATAACCTTTTGTCGTTTCAACGAGGTTAGGAATCAAATCAAACCTTCTTTTTAATTGAACATCTATTTGGCTCCAACTATTAGAAACCCTATTTCTAGATTTTACTAGTTTATTGTAAGTAGAAACTACTAACATAATTAGTATTATTGCGACTAAAATTATAATTCCGGGAATAATCCATTTTTCCATTTTTAACTCTCCATTCTTTATTTAATGATATACATTTGGCGCTGTTTTTACAACTTTTTCACAGCAAATCTTTTATTTTGTATTTTTGATAACTAACGAAAATTAGAAGACTTGTTATTACACCCCCTATTGCTAGAGCTATAAAATTAAGGTCTATGGTTTCTCCTAGAACACTAACAGGATCGGCATAGGAGAAGGGAATGAAATATTCTAAGAAATTTAATACCGCATTATCCATTATACCTAGCACTGTGTAAAACAAATATAAACCAAGTGCAAGTATTGCTCCAACACCCGTTGATGGTTTTTTAAACATTATACTAAGGGCCAAACTCATTAAACCAATTTGAAGGTGCATGATTGTGATGGCTGAGTGAAACAGTAATACCTTCCCTATCTCAATACCTGGATCTACGATGACTAGGAATAGTGTTGAAAACAAGGTTATAATGACATTTAAAATTATAATACTACTTATCACCATCAATAATTTAGTGATGTATATTTGCTTTCTATTAACCGGAGTAGTTGCTAAAAATTCTATTGTTTCTTCTTTTTCTTCCTTTGCTAAGGCTTTTGAACCTAAAATACCTGAATATATTGCACCCGCTAGCAAAATAATAACACCTGCTTCTAGACCATAAAAACCAATCAATTCTGTTATTGGTAGTGAATCCATACCAAAAATTTCATTGAGTCCAGGGATAGCCTCGAAGGCATCCATCATCTCAGACATAGTTTCTTGAAAGAAAGGAAACATGAAGACAATTAAAGCTATATATAAGATTATTGACGCAGCCCAAATAGCAGTACTTATTAGGTTTCTTTTAAATTCTGTTGAAAGAATTGTAGTGTTAATTATTTTCATTGCGTTCATCCCTTTCATAATATTGTTTAAATGTCTCTTCTAAATCTGCTTCCTTAATAGATATATTTTCAAGTTCATAAGCACTAAGAAACTTTAATAAATCGTTTATATTCCCACTGTAATTGAATTCATATTTATAGTCTTGTTTTACAAGTTCACTTATTTCTTCTTTTTCAAAGTTTATTTTCTCTTTAGTAGTTATAGATACTTGCTTAACTTCTTTTATTTTATGTACCTCATCTATTTTAACAATCTCGCCTTCCTTAATAATGGCAACTCTCTCACATAGTTGTTTTACCTCATTCAGGTTATGACTTGAGAGAATGATTGTTTTGCCTTTTTTTGCACTCTTTCTGATTAGGTCATAAAATCTTTTCTGCATTAGAGGATCAAGACCACTTG
>DUOF01000128.1 GCA_012839015.1 bacterium | reverse complement strand
TACTCAATAAAACACTCGTATATTCAAAAATATTAAAAAAAGTGATTTATCATATGAAATATTTGGGTTCTTGTTTATGCAAAGGAATTAAATTTAAAGTTATAGGTGATTTTGAGAGTTTCTATTTATGTCATTGCAGATATTGTAGGAAAGATACCGGGTCTGCTCATGCTGCAAATTTGTTTTCCACAACAGCAAAACTAGGATGGACAAAAACGGTAACAGAAATTAAGATATTTCAACCACATAAAAGTAATCATGTGAAAGCCTTTTGTACAAATTGTGGTTCCGCTCTGCCTAATTTGCAAATGGACGGTAAGCTTTTAGTGGTTCCAGCAGGATGTTTAGATACTGAATTGAAAAAAAACCTAATGCACATATTTTCATTTCAAATAAAGCAATTTTGAGTCACTCGAAGAAATATATAAATTTGAACGTTTACCAGAATAAGAAATAAATATATTGACTTATCGGCTTATCTTGGAGGAGTTGAGCATGTTACTGTGGGTGGCGAAACAGGACGAGAAGCTCGTATATGTAATTACGATTGGGTTTTAGAGCTTTGTAAATAATCACCAACCCACACACCCAAACTCATCAACTCTCTTCAAGATCATTAAATTTTATCTATTTTTGAAATCTCTTACATAAAGCCATAAGATTTTTAAACAATGAATCCTAAGAAACTAATCCCCCTTGCATTACTCCCTTTTACCGGGCTATCCGCCCAGAACGAAGTAAATATAATCACCCGTCCCAATATAATCCTTTTTATGGTAGATGATATGGGATGGCAAGATACATCACTGCCATTTACTGGCACCAAAACTCAGCTCAACGAGCGTTATCACACTCCAAATATGGAGAAGCTTGCTACTGAGGGAAAGATGTTTACGCAGGCATATGCAAGTGCTGTAAGTTCTCCCACACGTGTTAGTCTCATGACCGGAATGAATGCAGCACGACATAGGGTAACAAACTGGACTCTGCAAAAAAACAGCTCCACCGACAGTAAGAGTGATGTACTGCAGTTTCCCGAATGGAATGTAAATGGCATTTGCCAGGTACCTGATGTGCCTTTTACTTACGAAGTTACATCACTTACGCAACTCCTAAAAAACAGTGGTTATCACACAATCCATTGTGGCAAAGCACACTGGGGGGCTATTGATACTCCTGGCGAAAATCCACATCATTTTGGCTTCGAGGTTAATATTGCAGGTCATGCAGGAGGTGGTTTATCGAGCTATCTAGGTGAGCAGAATTTTGGTAACCGAACCGATGGCAAACCGTCTCCACTACAGGCTATTCCTGGTTTAGAGGATTATTGGGGTGAAGACATATTTGCTACCGAAGCGCTTACTCAGGAGGCTATTAAAGCATTAGATAAGGCAAAGAAACTGGGGCAGCCATTTTATCTATATATGTCGCACTACGCAATTCATATTCCTGTTGATAGAGATATGAGATTTTATCAGAAGTATATAGATGCGGGATTATCTGAAAAAGAGGCTGGTTACGCATCGTTGATAGAGGGGATGGATAAGAGTCTGGGCGACCTGATGAATTGGCTCCATGAGAACGAAATGGCAAACAACACAGCCATTATATTCATGTCGGATAATGGAGGTCTCTCTTCTGAATCTGGTTGGCGCGATCTGCCGTTGCATACACACAATGCCCCCCTCAATAGCGGTAAAGGCTCTGCATACGAAGGCGGAGTAAGAGTTCCAATGATAGTGAAATGGCCCGGAAGAGTGAAGCCCGATACAAAAACCGACAACTACCTCATTATTGAAGATTTTTTTCCAACTATCTTAGATATTGCACAGGTAAAAGATCGAGCAACCAAACAACTGGTTGACGGTGTTAGCTTTATGCCGATGTTAGAAAACGATTCAACCGAGCCAACTAATCGAAATCTCTACTGGAATTTTCCTAATCTGTGGGGCAACCAAGGTCCCGGAATCGGACCAACATGCTCAGTGCGAAGTGGCAACTGGAAGTTGATTTACTACTACGAAACACAAAAAAAAGAGCTTTTCAATATTGCTCATGATATCGGAGAAGAGAAAGATCTGTCGCATCAAAACCCTGATATTGTACAAAAGCTTTCTCAGGATCTCGGAAAATTCTTACGCCAAGCCGATGCTCTACGCCCCACATTTAAAGCCACTGGCAAACTATGCCCCTGGCCCGACGAGACCTCTTTTTAAAATAAAAAACCTCTCTTTAAAATAAAAAAGGAACAATTTAATCAATTAGAATATAGTTATGTAAACATTAAATGTAAATGCTTAAATGTTTAATTTAGATCAAATTGTTCCCTAAAAGTCAATAGTGTAAGGCTGTATCACTACTGATAATGCCAGAACGAAAGTTTCTGAATTACACCTAATAACTTTTTACCAATAACTACACTGGTTGTAATTATAACATAATTATATTTAATCTTGTTCTTAAAAATTAGCACTAAATATAGTTAAATATTTACCTGATAATCAGGTAGTAATAAACACTTTTTATAGGTGCACAAGCAATTCACTAATCCCCCTTAAATGTAGTTAGTTCTACCAATATTAATTAAGCCTTTCTTTGAACATTTGAATACTTTTCCAAAGAACCCCTGCAGCACCTCTAAAACTTCCTGAGCCTTCAGGCTCTCCATCGAGTGTCCACCACTCGTAAAACCCGTTGTGATTAATTACCAAATCTAGCATAGGAGCAACAGACTCATACGCCTCCTCATACATGCCATATTGAATTAGCTGTTGCACCATGCGCCCTCCAAACCATGTCCAGTCACCCCCATTTTGATATCCATATTCATACATTCCAGGGTTTAGGAAATAGCCGTTTGGATATGCTGGATATACGGTTAAACCGATGGTAGGTGCTCCCGCTTCCGCAACATTTTGCTGCATCCGTTTATAAGAAGCTGCAACTTCGTCAACATCCAGAAAACCTGCCTCAATGGCCATGAAGGTACCCCCATGATAATAGATATTGTTTTCATCAAATTCGTCCGGAAACGGCGACCCTTTCTCCAGGTATATATGAGGAATATATTTCTGCTTTATATCATCCCAAAGATGTTGTCTAACATTATTGGTAATATCGTGTGCGATACTGTTCCAGTATGATTTTTCAGACTCATCACCAATAAGCGAAATATAATTTTTAATGGCAATTACAAACATAGCGTTGTCATACACATCTATAGCCGGGTGCGACAAGCTATCCAGTTCAACCCCCCAATGATGCTCGGGCTGCACATCGCCCCAGTCCACTGTAGTAGCTCCCCACAACAAACCATACTGCTCATTCATCCTATGCTCAATAAGATATCTTAGCGCATCAGCCATACCCTCTTTTACCGTTTTACCATTTATCGACTCCTGCAGGAAGCCCCTATCTCCAGTTGCATTTATGTACTTATAAATTGCTTGAATCAGAGAACTCTCCTGATCAGTTTCTACGGTATTCTTATGAGCTTTATATTCTGGAGCCAGATCAGAAAAGATATACTTATATCCCCCATAACCAGTTTCAATAGGGATGTAACCATCCGGAATATTTCCATCAACGCCCTGAAACCTAAAAAAGGTAAGCAGTGCCTCAGCAGATCTCTCCATTCCGTTTACTGCCACCGATAACTCTATAAAAGAATTTAAGTCACGTATCCACACCTCACCATAACTATCACCGGCCGTCAACCCATCTTCAACAAGCTTTTCTGCCATCTCTTCAACCTGTTCAAAACGTAAATCCCCTTTAATAGCATCACTAAGTTCTTCGCTCATTTTAGCGTCAGTGCTATTACAGGCCAACGTATAAAGCAACATCACAGAAAATATCAATATCATACTACATTTCACCTTCATCACCTAAATTTACGTTTTTGTTAATCCTTCATAATACACCGCCCCACTCCAACACTTAATAAATTAATATCACTGTTTGCCTTAACATCTTGATATGTATGAACATGTAAATGTATAAAAGAATATAAAGAGCAACAAAATTATTGCAGTTCTATTTAACTTTATTTTCATTTGAGTTGTATAGATGAATAAAAAGCATTTTTTAGTTTAGTAAGGTGAATGTATTTTGTTTTTTGTATTATGCTTACACCATTCCATCTATATATCAATATAAAAGCAAAATGCGAGTTTACTGAGGGGGATTCTATTATTTCATCAGACTGAGAGACACTATTCTGGTAAAAGAAACAATAAAGTGGGGACAAACCCCGCTTAAATTAAATTAAATTTTCACTGCTTCGAACTTATAGACATCACCTTCTGAATTCCTATAATCAATCTTAGCTTTGTTTCCGGAAAGTGAAGTGAACTCAAAATATTCCGTTACAGAACCAGATACTCCAGTCACTGTACTTCCTCCGACAGTATATGTCCCGACATAACTGTCACCTAAAAAATCTACGTAATATTTGCCATCACTTTTCAATTCAACCATTATTGCACCAGAGGTCAATTCAGTTGTTTCGCCATTTAGGGTAATTTTTTTCACATTCCATTTTCCCACTAAATCAACCTTGGATAATTCAATATCGCCCTCTTTTTCACAAGAAAATGCCAGCAGTACCACTGCCAAAATCATTAATACATTTTTCATCATAACTTAAAATTTAGATTTAAATAAATTGATAATTGTCCAAAAGTATCTCAATCGTTTGACAACTGATGTCAATACCGAATAAAAATTGATAAGTGAGTCATGATGTAAATTCATGAGAAATTCAATTTCGTTTGAAGGCGGGCCGGACCACATTCTTGCCAATCTG
>DUOF01000127.1 GCA_012839015.1 bacterium | reverse complement strand
AAGTATAATATCTATCGCATTTATTAGCAAAATTTTATCTACAGTAGCAAGAGTTCTAACTGCCAGAGAAATTGGACAAGAAGGCATGGGTATTTTCATGCTAATAACCCCGATTATGATTTTATCTATAAATATTATTCAGATGAGTTTTCCTACTAGCATAGCTAAACTTATCGCTCAAAATAAATTCAAGACTAAAAATATTATTATTACTACCTCAATAATAGCTTTAATTATTAATAGTCTTTTTATGATTATATTAATTAGTTTTTCTCCATTTATTGCTAATAGTATTTTAAAAAACCCTAAGACCTTATTGGCACTTAATGGTTTAGCACTGCTTATCCCCCTTATTAGCATGGGCGGTTTATTAAAGGGTTACTATGCCGGGATTGGCAAAATTGAAATAACAGGATATTCCCAAGTCAGTGAAGAGATAGCTAGGATTGCTTTTATCTTGATATTTGGTGGTTTCTTCTTTTCAAAGGATCCAGCATATGGTGCATTTGGTGCAGTACTTGGTATGTGTGCTGGCGAGGTATTTTCTCTCTCCCATATGATTTTCTCTCTTAAAAGTCTTGGAAGGAAAACTAGAGGATTTGTAAGGGGTTTTGTTGATAAGTCAAATTTATTGGTTAGAGAAATATTAAGTATTTCAATGCCCCTTACTGGTGGTAAATTAATTGGCTCTTTAACTTACTTTCTAGAACCAATAGTTATTAACAATGTCTTGCTAAGGCAAGGTATGGGGATAGATCTAATAACTAGAGAATATGGGGTGTTATCTGGTTATGCAATGCCACTGCTGTTAATGCCTGGGTTCTTCGCCTACTCTTTTGGAAGGGTGTTGCTCCAACCAATGACCAGTCTTTTAGCTAAAAATGAGAATAAAAAAGCCAGAAAACTGTTTTTGACCATGAGCCTTAGCAGCCTTGCTGTTGGTCTTGTTTCTGGCATAATTTTATTTTTGTTTCCTAATGAAGTGATGCTTCTTTTATATAAGACTAGCGAAGGAGCACATTATGTAAAATTCTTTGCTCTTCCGTTTATCCTCTATTATTTAGAAGCCCCGCTGATAGCAGCGATGACGGCAATAAACAAGCATCAAAAGATGCTTGTTATAGATATTTTCTGTTCTTTTATTAGAATCGGATTGTTGTTTGTTCTTTTACCAGCACTAAAAATGGCTGGGGTAGCAATAGCTACTACAATCTCATTTATCCTTTTAGTAGTATTTCTAGCATACTATGTAATTAAGGAACTCTATAAAAAGAAATTATGATTTTGCTACAGATCCGTCCTTATTGTATACAATAACTTTAACTTCTTGATTAGCTGCTTTTTCTTTAGCAAATTCAATGGCGTCAGCCTTAACATTGAATTTCTTTAAAGCTCTTGTAGAACTAACTTTTTTAACTTGCCAGTTACCATCACTATGAAGTGATACTTCATAGTCGTCATCACTAGCTTTAACTTCCTTAGTCTCTTTCTTAACTTCTGCCTTTACTTCCTCTTTAGTTTCTTCTTTCTTTACCTCGACAACTTTTTCTTTAGTTTTCTTAGTAAGTTTCTTAGCCTCTTCTTCTTTTTCTAGTTCAGCTTTTGCTTCTTCCTCTGCTACGAAGTTTTCTACCTCTTCTTTTGTAGTAGTAGTTTCACTAACAGTTTCCTCTTTAATATCTCTACGATAAATAAGTAAAAGTAAAACCGCGACTAGAACTACAGCGATAGCAACTCCTACCCATAAGATTATGTTGTTTTCAAACAATGCTTCCATAATTAAAATCCCCCTTAATTGTTATTATAGTTAAAATTTTTGACTAAGTAAACCCTAAAACTTTATATTCTTTAGTATTTTCATTTCTTTAACAAGTATAAAATACCGATAGTACCACTGCCACAGTGACTACAAATTACACATCCGGCAGTATTAATATGAATTCTTTTTACTTCTTTTAACTCTTCCTTTAGACGATCATAAATATATTTTGCTTCTTCATCTGCAAAAGTATGCGTAATCATTACATTTTCTAAGTCTAGGTTATCTTTATTTTCAATAATTTCATTAATCATTAATTCAATAGCTTTTCTTTTACCTTTTGTTTTTGCATAAACATCCATTTTCCCGTCTTTTACTTCGATAATCGGTTTTATCCTAAGCAGGGTTCCAACAAATTTACTAACTCCGCTGCACCTACCGCCTTTATGTAAATAATCTAAGGATTCTATTGCAAACTTACATCTAACTAAACTTGTCAGTCTAGTTATCTCTTCCTTTATCTCTTCACTAGTTTTACCTGTTGTTATTAGATCTCTAGTTTTTAATAACAAGAGTCCTATTGAAGTAGATAGATTCTCACTATCAATAATGGTAACTCTACCTTCATCAAACTCTCTAGCTGCTAAAAGGGCATTATTAAAGGTAGTCGAAAACTTTGAACCAATGCCAAGATAGATAATATCTTT
>DUOF01000126.1 GCA_012839015.1 bacterium | reverse complement strand
TATATTGCTACTGTCGAAGGAAACTTTACACAAGAATATAAACTTATTTTAGAAAAAGGGGTTACTATTGATGGAAAAAAAACTAGTCCGTGTAGATTAAAAGTAAAAAAACATAACAAGGACAAGAACAAAACCATAGTAGAAGTTATTCTACAAGAGGGCTTCAATAGACAAGTTAAGAAGATGTTTGAATCTGTTGGCTATAAGGTATTAAAATTACACAGAGAAGAATTTGCTGGAATAAGCTCCAGGGGTCTTTATGAGGGACAATACCGTGTTCTTACCAAAGAAGAGGTTCATAATTTAAAAAATGTTCCACGTGGAACATAATTATAAATATATAAATATTTATTTATCGTTTATTATTCAAAGAAAATATACAACCACAATAATCTTGTTTGTACATATTATTTTCTTTTGCTATCCTTTGGGCTATTTCCAACCCCTTGTTCTTTTTGAAGTTTGAGTATAAGTAATTAACACTATTCTTTTTGGCATAACCTGAT
This sequence comes from bacterium, assembly GCA_012839015.1. GTDB lineage: Bacteria > Bacillota_I > Bacilli_A > RFN20 > DUOF01 > DUOF01. The sequence continues at coordinate 4,795 of DUOF01000126.1, read as the reverse complement.
AATATTTTATTTATTACTTCTTCATTTTTATGACGTGAAATAGTCATCGCAGAACATATATAATCATATTTGTCTTTAGCGTATTTAGCTAACTGTTCATACCTGAGACTGTAACAAATATGACACCTTGTTCCACCCTCTGGATCTTCTTTTCTAGAAGATAATATTTTATTGAATCTTTCGTTCTCATATTCTGGCACTATTATTTTGATATTTTTATTCTTAGATTCATTTATCTTAACAACATATTTTTTAAGTTCTACTAGCCTTTTATTATATTCTTCATAAGGAAAAATATTTGAGTTATTATAAAAGATTGTTAATTCAAAATAATCACTAAGTAGATCTATCGGATATGTCCCACATGGACCACAGCAAGAATGGAGCAGTAAGGTAGGTTTCTTTTCTAAACCTTTTACCTTTTCCATCTCTTTTTTAAATAGTTGTTCACTTGTGTGTTTCATAATTCACCTACTTAATAAACATTGAGTCGCCAAACGAGAAGAAACGATACTTTTCCTTAACCGCCTCGTTATACGAATCTAATATATATTCTTTTCCCGCGAATGCACTTATTAACATAAGTAGGGTAGACTTTGGTAAATGGAAATTGGTTATTAAACAATCTATAGCTTTAAATTTATAACCAGGATAAATAAATATATCGCTCTCCTCATGAGTAGCAATAAATTTATTGTACTTATTCATAACTGTTTCTAAAACCCTTGTTGAGGTAGTACCAACAGCTATAATCCTTCTTCCCTCTTCCTTAGCGGTGTTTAAGATTCTTGCTGTTTCTTCATTCATTATAAACTCTTCGGTATGCATTTTGTGTTTTTTTACATCATCAACTTTTACTGGTTTGAAAGTTCCAAGTCCTATGTGAAGGGTAACATCTACTATTGTAATACCTTTATTTTTAATCTGCTCTATAAGTTCATCATTAAAGTGAAGTCCTGCAGTAGGAGCAGCTGAACTACCGTTATATTTGGCATAGACTGTTTGATAATTTTCATCGTTAGCAAGTTTCTTTTTTATATATGGTGGCAGGGGCATTTCACCTATCTTTGATAATTCTTCTAAGAATACCCCGTCACTTTCAAACTTGATTATCCTAATACCCTCTTCTTTAACCTCGACACATGTCCCTTTTAGGGTATCACTGAAGGTTATTTCCGTTCCTAATTTTATAACTCTTGCATTACCAGTCAAGCACTCCCATTTTTCATCCTGGATTTGTTTTAACAACAAGACCTCGACGTGTGCTCCTGTTTCTTCTTTTGTGCCAAAAATTCTTGCTGGGATCACTTTTGTATTATTTCTTACTAATACATCCCCCTCCTGCAAGTAATCAATTATATTATAAAAATGTTTATGCTCTATAGTTTTATTTTTCCTATCAAGCACCATCATTTTTGATGCAAAACGTTTCTTCAGAGGTTCTTGTGCAATTAACCCTTTTGGTAAAACAAAATCAAAATCACTAGTTCTCATTTAAAAACCCTTTGGATTTTTTTCATTTAATCCATACCTTTCAAAAAAGTCTTCTTTAAAGTCACCCAGTCTATCTTCCTTGATCGCAATTCTTATTTCTTCCATTAGTCTAATTAGAAATCTTAAGTTGTGAATTGATAATAATCTTTGTCCTAATCCTTCTTTACATCTATAAAGATGTCTTAAATAACTTCTTGAATAATTTTTGCAAGTATAACAATCGCACCCCTCATCGATGGGTCTAAGGTCATATTCATTCTTTTTATCTCTAATGTTGAGTCTTCCCTCACTAGTCATAAGTGCACCGTGTCTTGCGATCCTTGTTGGTAGAACGCAGTCAAACATATCAATCCCACGTACAACACCTTCAATAATTGAGTCATATGATCCCACTCCCATTAAGTACCTGGGCTTATCTTTTGGTAGATAATCTATACAATAATCTATCATTTTATACATTGTTTCTTTATCTTCCCCTACACTAGTCCCACCGATAGCATATCCGTCGAACCCTATCTTAACAGTTTCCTCAGCAGAGATTTTCCTTAGATCTTGAAACTCCCCCCCTTGGACTATTCCAAATAGAGCTTGATTTTTATTTTTATGATTTGCTTTTCCACGGGCTGCCCACCTTAGAGTTCTCTCAACACTGTTTTTCATATATTCATGTGTCACAGGATATGGTGGACATTCATCAAAACTCATAATGATATCCGCACCTAACTTGTTTTGAATTTCTATTGATTTTTCTGGAGACAAAAATAATTTAGAACCATCTAGATGTGATTTGAAAGTAACACCCTCTTCCTCTATTTTCCTGTTTTCACTCAATGAAAAAACTTGAAAACCTCCAGAGTCAGTTAAAATTGGTCCTTTATAATTCATGAATTTATGAAGTCCCCCAGCATTTTCCACGACATCTTCTCCAGGTCTCAACCAAAGGTGGTATGTATTAGATAAAATCACCCCTGAATTAATATCTTCTAATTCCTCAGGAGAGATATATTTAACTGTAGCTAGTGTTCCTACAGGCATAAACATAGGTACCTCTACTTGTCCGTGAGGGGTATGTAAAATGCCATAACGGGCTCCCGTCTGTTTACAAATATGTTTTACTTCTAATCTTAAATCCATACTAAGACTCCTTTTTAATTTTATCTATATTACCCATATAAGGAACTAGTACTTTTGGTATATCAATAGTTCCATCCTCGTTTTGGTAGTTTTCTATTATGGCTAAAAAAGTCCTTCCCACTGCCAATCCAGATCCGTTTAAAGTATGGACTAATTCGGTGGGGCTATCTTTATCCCTTTTAAATTTTATGTTAGCTCTCCTTGATTGGAAATCCTCACAGTTACTAATCGATCCTATCTCCCTGTAGGTGTTTTGTGAAGGTACCCATACTTCTATATCGTATGTCAAATTAGCACCAAATCCCAAATCACCAGTACAAAGTGAAACTACGCGATACGGTAGTTGTAATAACTTTAATACCTTCTCTGAGTCAAGTAACATCTTTTCTAATTCATCATAAGAATCTTCCGGTGTAGTTAATTTAATAAGTTCAACCTTATTGAATTGATGTTGTCTTAGTATCCCTCTAGTATCTCTACCAGCACTTCCTGCCTCAGACCTAAAAGCTGTTGTATAGGCAACATGTTTTATAGGTAGTTTTTCTAAGTCTAGTATTTCATCTCTATACATGTTTATTGTTGGCACTTCTGCTGTTGGGTTTAGATACCAGTCTTGGGTATCGTTTAACTTGAACAAATCATTTTCGAATTTAGGTAATTGGCCAGTTCCATAAAGACTATCTTTGTTTACAATATACGGAGGTATGACCTCTTTGTAGCCATGTTCATTACTGTGTAAATCCATCATAAAAGTTATCAGTGCCCTCTCTAGTCTGGCCCCCAAACCCTTATATACAACAAATCTACTTCCAGTTATTTTGCTGGCTCTTTCAAAATCAAGAATGTCTAGTTCTACACCTAATTCATGATGACCCTTAGGAGTGAAATGAAAATCTCTTGGTTTACCAACTTTTTTTATTTCTCTGTTGTTAGTTTCATCCAATCCAATTGTCACACTTTCGTGTGGAATATTAGGTACATTATTTAGAATATCTAATATTTTATGATCTATTTCTTTTACCTGTAGATCTAGTTCACTTATCTTATCCCCATATCCAGAAACCTCATTTAGCAACCCCTCTATATCTTCGCCCTTACTTTTTTTAATACCGATTTGTTTTGATTTTTGGTTTCTTTCTTTTTTGATTTCATCACCCTTAAAGATAAGTTCCCTTCTCTCTTTATCAAGTTCAATAACTTCCTTCAAATAAGAATAGTTTCCTCCCCTTGTGTTAAGTTTTGCAATAACACCTTCTACATCTTCCCTGATTAATTTAATGTCTAACATAATTAGATCCTCCTTTATTTAAATAAAAAGGTCGTGCCCTTATACAAGGGACGACCATGCCGCGTTACCACCCTAATTAACCAAAATGTTTCACGTGGAACATTTTAATTCACTCATTTTTGATAACGGGGCTCCCCGGGCTTTTGCCAACTCGGAAGTAGATTCATTAATGAAACTTAATTTGTTTTCACCAACCACAAACTCTCTAAATAAGTTTTTCATTAACTACTTGTCTTCTTCAATGTTTTTACTAGTTTAATTTATTATTAACTTCATGTCAATATTTATGATTCAGTTTCGGTTACCTCTTGTTCTTTTACCGTTACTTCTTCTGTTAATTCCTCTTCCTCTTCTTTGTCAATTACTGCGACTGAAGCGACTATAGAATCCTTATCTAATTTAATAATTCTAACTCCCATTGTATTTCTACTAGTTGAGTTTATCTGATCTAGTGATATTCTAATAACTATACCTTTATCAGTAGTTACTAGTAAATCCTCGTCACCGTTAACCCCTTTTATAGAAACTAGTTCTCCATTCTTCTCTCCGACACGAATAGTTTTTACTCCCTTACCACCGCGGTTAGTCATAACTCTATATTCACTTAGAGGTGATATCTTCCCGTACCCTTTATTTGTTATAGCTAGGATATACTCTCCATCTAGAGAAGTAGTAACACCAACAACATCTGAACCATCAACATTCATAGCTTTAACGCCTCCTGCATTCCTACCCATTATCCTAATGTTGTCCTCATTAAACCTTACTAGTTTTCCATTTGAGGCAGCAATGAAGATGTCTTCATTCCCCTGCGTTTTTCTAACCGCAAACAACTCGTCATCATCTTTTAGGGAGACCGCTATTTTTCCGGTTTTCCTA
>DUOF01000125.1 GCA_012839015.1 bacterium | reverse complement strand
ATGTAAATCTAATAATATTAATTTATTACTGCCAAGTGTAAATCATAGTGATATAGTTTTTAAGGCGGTCGATAAACACAATATTTACTACTCTCTTGCTCATATAAAAGGAATTAACTCGCTGTTAGTAAGGGAGATAGTTAGGGAAGGCAGTAAGGGTAAATTTGAGAGTTATGAAGACTTTCTTATTAGGATGAGTAAGTATAAACTTTCCAAAGTACAAACATTCACCCTTATTGATGCAGGGGCCCTAGATGAATTTAATTATAACCGGGCAACCCTTAAACACAACTATGATAATTTAGAGAAGTATTTAAAACTAATTAGTTATGAAGAGGATAATCAAATGAAGTTTGATTTTGATATTATTGCTAAACCTAAGATAGAAGTAGTTAAAGAAGCCCCTGATAAGTTAATTTTAGAAAAAGAAGCACTTGGCATCTTTATCAGCGGGTTCCCTCTTATTAATCTACGTGACAAGTTAAATGAAAGGGGATACCGTCTAGTTAGTGAACTAGTTAGCGATAACGCAAGGGTTAAAACGGTTGTTATGGTTAATAAGGTTAAAATTATAAAAACCCGTAAAAATGAGTTAATGGCAATAGTAGATGTAATGGATGAGAGTGGAGATATAAGTCTAGTAGTCTTCCCTCGAGTTTATGAAAATGCTTCCTTGTTATTAAATAAGGGTAATTATTTAATAGTTGTTGGTAGATTACAAAAAAGGGAAGATACTTCAATAATTGTAGATGAGATCAAAGAGTTAAAAATAGGAGGAACAAGTAATGAAAAATAAGATTTTATTAGTAGATGGTAACTCGCTACTTTTTAGGGCGTATTATGCTACTAGTTATGGGAATATGATGAGGAGTAACAGCGGCGTTTATACTAATGCTATTTTTGCTCTGTCTAATATGTTAAACAAGATATTAGAACAGGAAGAACCAGATTATGTTGTAGTAGCCTTTGATACGGATAAAAAGACTTTCCGTCATACTGAGTTTGACTTTTACAAGGCTAACCGCAAAAGCCCACCAGAAGAGTTAATACCACAATTTGCTCTAGCAAGAGAGATGATCTCTAAAATGGGGATGAAGGTTTATGAACTAGAGGGTTATGAGGCAGATGATATTATTGCCACCCTAGCCAAAAAAGGAGAAGAAAAGGGACTAGAAGTAGAGGTCTTCTCAAGTGATAAAGATTTATTACAATTAGTCAGTGACAAGACCCATATTCACTTAATTAAAAAGGGGATAAGTAATATTGAAGTAGTTACTCCCAAAATTTTAAAAAGTGAGTATCAACTTGAACCTGAACAGGTCATTGATTATAAAGCTCTAAGAGGAGATCCTAGTGACAACATACCAGGTGTTAAGGGTATCGGGGAAGTCGGAGCTTTAAAGCTTCTAGGAGAATATCATACTTTAGATAACATTTATGAAAATATTGAAAACATTAAAGGGAAACTTAAAACTAACTTGGTCGAAGGTAAGGAAATGGCTTATATATCCAAAAAACTAGCGACTTTATACAAAGAAGTACCTATCGATTTTGAGTTAGAAAGTGCTAAATATGAAGGACCCTTTGAAGAGTTAGTTAGTTTTTATCAAGAATATGATATGAACTCACTTGCAAGAAGAGTTAATATTGAGATAAATAAGAACTTTGAATTTGAAGATAACGTAGAAATACCTTCGTCTTTTCTTAAAGAGGATTTAGCTATTTATATGCATTTTGAGGGGACTAATTATCACTATAATGAATTAATCGGCATGGGCTTTTCTAATGGTGAAGAAAGTTATTACTTAAGCAAAGATAACATCCTAAATGACCCCGAAATAAAAGGGTATTTAGAAGATGAGAGTAAGAAGAAAATAGTCTATGACATTAAATCATTCTCCATCTTACTTGGAAATAAGGGGATAAAAGTCAATGGTTTAACTTTTGACTTTAAACTAGCTAATTATTTACTTGATCCTAATATTAAAGATGATCCAGTTAATATTTTTAATAATTATCAAATAATATTACCAAACTTAAAAGAGCAAGAAAAAGTAGGTGAATATTGCGCCCTGATTGCTTTTAACATGTATACACTTAAAGATCAAATAGTTGCCAAATTGAAGGAACTTGAATTATATAAATTATATGAAGAGATTGAACTTCCTCTAGTTAGTGTTTTAATAGACATGGAAAGAACCGGGATTACAACCAGCAAAGAGGTCCTAGAACACTTAGGGGTTGGTTACCGCTTTAAACTTAATAGTTTAGAGAGTGAGATATTTGAACTTGTTGGACACAAATTTAATGTGGCTTCTCCTAAACAAGTCGGGGAGGTCCTATTTGATGAATTGCATCTCCCTAGCAGTAAGAAACGTTCTACCTCAAGTGATATTTTAAAGGATCTTAGTAAATATCACGAGGTTCCTGCCCTAATTTTAGAGTACCGTAAATATGCTAAACTACTATCTACTTACATTGATGGAATAACCCCATATATTAGTGAAGATGGCAAGATACACGCTATTTTTAATCAGACTCAAACCCAAACTGGAAGGCTATCTTCTAGCGAACCTAATATGCAAAATATTAGCATAAGGGATGAAGAATCTCGTTTAATTAGGAAAGCTTTTCTACCTAATAAAGAGGGAGATAAAATTGTCTCAATAGACTATTCTCAGGTAGAACTTAGAATTTTAGCAAGTATAGCTAAAGACACTAGAATGATTGAAGGTTTTAAGAATGAAGAAGATGTCCATCTTATGACTGCTGCAGCTATCTTTGACCTTCCTCTTGAGATGGTAACCGAAGACCTTAGAAGACAAGCTAAAGCAGTTAATTTTGGTATTGTGTATGGTATTAGTGACTGGGGATTATCTGAACAAATCGGGGTCACCCCTAAAGAGGCCAAGATATTTATTGAGAAGTATTTTGATAACTATCCAGGCATTAAAAGATATCTAGAAAATGTGGTTGAAGAATGTAAGGAAAAAGGATATGTTTCTACTATTTTCAATAGAAGAAGAGAGGTAAAAGAAATTAACCACTCCTCTTATATGGTTAGAGAATCTGGTAAAAGAATTGCTATGAACACCCCAATACAGGGAAGTGCCGCAGATATTATAAAAATAGCTATGATTAAAATAGCTAAGTTCTTAAAAGAGAACAATTATAAATCTAAAATGATTCTCCAAATACATGATGAGTTGGTCTTCGATATGAAGGGGGATGAAGTTAAAGAACTAACCCCTAAACTAATCGAGATAATGGAAAATAGTGTTGAGTTAGAAGTCAAATTAAAAACCAGTTATGGCATAGGCGATAACTGGTATGATGCTAAATAACTTCTGCTCCTTGTCTTAACCTAAATGGTTCCTTCTTATCAATTCTCTCGTAATATAAGATACCGTCTAGATGATCCATTTCGTGTTGTAAGATAATCGATAAGTAACCTCTAGCTTTTATGGTTACTTTCTTTTTAGTTATGGCATCGTATGCTTTAATAGTAACCTTGTATGGTCGATATACGTATCCATCTACATCGATCGGCACTGAGAGGCAAGCCTCTCCTGTATTTAGGAAACATTCCCTTACCGAGTGAGAAACAATCACTGGATTAACAAGCGCATAGCTCGTAGTCTTTTTCTCTTCGACAAGGCATACTGCTAACATTCTCTTTTTAATTCCAAGTTGTATAGCGGCTAAACCTACCCCTGGTCTTATATTATATTTTTCACTGAGTTCTTCATCTTGACTAGCCCTTAAATACTCAACCATATCTAAGACTAGTTCTTCATCTTCTTTACTAAGTGGAAGTGTAACTTCCTCACTTATTTGTTTAAGAATTTTAGTATCAGTTATTATGTCAAATAGTTTCATCTTATCCCTCCTTTAATATTGCTGAAAGTAATTTATAATATATTATAACAAATATAGGCAAATATGGGTATTTATTGAATAATAATTGTTTTTTCAATGTTTATTAATATATAGTTATTTGCTATACTATTAAGTGTGAGGTGGTTGTATGAGAAAATTATTTAGTGTGTTATTTCGTTTTATAGTATTAGTTTTAATTTTGGGTCTTGGTGTTGGAGCGGGTTATCTTTACGCAAATCATGAAGAAATAATTACCACAAGAATGTTTTTACCTAAACTTGTAGAAGCGATTGAAAAAAACAGTCCATCATTTAATAACTCCTTAGTAGTAGAGAGTGAAGATGATTCTTTTAGGACGGTTTTTAGTGAGAGCATTAATGCTAGATATCATAATGGTGTTAGTGATGTAAAGGTAGAGATAGTTAAGGCTAGTTTATTATCAAAGGGTAAGAATCAATGTGCCTTTGACGGTTTCCAAATCGAAGACAATGAGAGCGATATGAAATTTCGTTGCCGTAACGAGGAAAAGGGAGTATTCATTAATTATATACTTGATTTAAAAGTTACCTATACTGAAAATGAAGAAGAAGTAGAAAGAAAAGAAACCGGAATGGTTGTCTTTATGAAGTCTGACCATATTAGTGATTTACTAGGTTGGCGTTTAGTTAAGTTTCGTGCTGAGACAGTTAGTGAATATCAATTAAACTAAAAAGTATAATTAAAATAAGAATAACCAACCTATCGGTTGGTTTTTTAATTTAATCTTCATGGCTATTTTATATGTGGTTTATCTTTTGTAAGCGTGCTTAGCGCTAGATCCTTATTAATTTTAAAAGTATTAGTGATAAGTTTCTTAATCTTATTAGGAAGTGAATGATTAACCTTTAACTCAACTTCCTTAATGGCCGAGTATACATCTAACTTATTAATTAATTCAAGTATCTCTTTTTTAGTGTGATCATTACTACTTTTGAAAAGTGTTTCTAATTCATCAAGTGAAGATAAATGTCTGCTATTGCAGGAGAGTCTAAATCTTAGCGGACTAGGTTTAGTTTGTAAGTTTGAGTAGTTACTCTTAGCAATGATATCAAAGATAACATTGTCCCTATTTTCTAGGTTAAAGATAAATTCATTATCATATACTGGGGCTAGAGAGGCCCCTTTATCATCGGTATAGATAATACCCCAGTTACCTTCGTGACGATCTTTGTTGTCACAAAGATTATCTAGAAGATACATCTTAAAAAGGTCATTTAAGATAATTTTTAGGTCACCATCATTAATCTTTTTATAGTTAGTGATTAATAACTCGGCCTTTTCTAAACAATTGGCACTCACTATGTATTCATTTAGGTTACTAGTTTCGCCCTTTTTAAGATTTTTTAGGACACTGTGACTAATGAGTTTTGAACCAGTTACTAATAATTCGTCTTTATCTAAGAAACAATCAGAAACTATAAATTTCTTGTCCTTATATTTAGCAATATCGCACTCAAGTGCCTTTAGCTCAATTTGTTTAGCCAGTTCATAGTAAACTAGGGGTCCAAAATAGGTAAGAGAGTTTTTACTTACTTCCTTAACCATAATTTTAAAGTCATTTCCCTCTATAAAAAATTTGTTTTGGGATCCTAGAGAATCTGAAAGGTACTTAATTCCCCGATGTTTTCAAAAGTAGGAGTTAAATCAATGTATCCATCATTGTCCCTACCATTAAATAGATTACTCTTGGTTATCTCAATCTTATTAGTGATGTTTTCATCCCTAAATCTCTCTTCTGGCGTTTGTAAAAGATTGTGTTTCTTATTCATTTAATTACCTCTAAGTTAGATTACCTAAGCGACTTAGGTATAAATCTTATTTGGGTGTGTCCATTTTATGATAGCCCGATGGATGATAACGGCTATGATGTTAGAGACTACTATAAAGTATCAAAGGATT
>DUOF01000124.1 GCA_012839015.1 bacterium | reverse complement strand
TGTTCATTGATATCTTTTTGTTTGTCTTCATAGACACCTAAAATCTTAATACTAGTTTCATTAACTGGTATTTCTTTTGATTTAGTTTTCCTTCTTTGTCTTTTTAATAGACGAGGGTAGACCTCGATTAGAAAATCCTCAATGCGCTTAATCGACATCGAAGTAGGAGCACTGACAATAATATTAAAATTATCATCCATCTTAACATATAAATTTTTAATTCTTTTATAGGTTAAATGGTAATTGATTATTTGATCACTAACATTTAGCGTCTTTTTCATTTCTTTACCCTGATCATATCATATTCATTTAACTCTAAATCACTCTTAAAGTAGAGTATCTGTTTAGCATGACGGGCGACCACTACTGGGTTATTATCCTCGTCATATAACTCTCTTATAACTAGGTTAGTAGTTTTTAATTTAGGACCGAACACTTCTAGTTCTTGTTCCAAGTTAAAATTATTTCTTTGCTCAATCTTAGCAATTTTGCTTTCTTTATCATAACTTAATACTTTAGCAACAAATTCCTGAGTAGGAATTTCTGCTGCTCGATCAAATATTTGTTGCTCTACGCTGGTACTTCCTTCAAAGAATCCACTTGAAGTAGGCCGGTTGCTAGCCTTTTTTATTTCGTCTTGATAATCTTTAGTATTAATATTGATATTCTTATCAATATCATCAAGGAGTTTACGGTAACTTCCAATAACAGTGCCTAGGTAGTGCTCACTCTTCATTCTACCTTCAATCTTTAAAGAAGCGACTCCGATTTCTTTTAAAGCCTTAATATAATTTAATGTTTCTAAGTCCTTGCTAGCAAAAGTAAACTTGTTATCACTTACAAGACTTCCTTGTTCATCATAAAGGTCGTAATACCATCTGCATGAATGGGCACATCCTCCGCGATTAGCGTCTCTATTAGTTAGATAGTTAGATAAAACGCATTTACCTGAAACACTCATACACATACCACCATGAATAAATACTTCTAGTTCGATATTACTATTTTCTTTTATGGCCCTTATTTCATCTAGGGTACATTCTCTTGCTAGTACTACCCTGGAAGCACCTAGACTTTCTAAAAAGTTAACTGTTTCACTATTCATGGTAGAAAGCTGCGTTGAGACGTGTATTTCTAAAGAGGGTGCAACCTCTTTAATGATAGAAATCATCCCAAGATCTGCGACAATTACACCGATCACTCCAGCCTCATCTAAGGCCTTAATATAGTTTTTAAATTTGTCTTGGTCATCTAAATCTTCATTGTGGGCGATAATATTACAAGTAACGTAGATCTTAGCATTATATTTGCTAGCTAGCATTACCGCTTCTTTAATATCTTCAATATCAAAGTTGGAAGCTCTAGCACGAAGCGAATACTCTTTACCACCAATATAAATAGCATCGGCACCGAAAGCTAAGGCCACTTTTAATTTTTCTAAGTTACCAGCAGGTGCTAAAAGTTCAATTTTATTCATGTGCCTCGCCTCCTTTATACTTATTTATTAACTCAAGTATTTCTACTTCACTCTTATTAAAACCTTCAATTCTTAAATACTTAATATTATTTTCTAGTAATTTACTTAAATCATTAAAACGAGAAATGTTTACATTATTGTAAACATATAAACCCTCTTCATCTTCAAACATCGGTAATTTACTATCTCTATTTTCTTCTCTTGCATAATAAATATCACTTTCTTTATTTAACTTATAATAATCAAAGTAAGTTGAAAGAATGTTTCTTTTTGAAGTCGAGATTTTCGGCAAACCTTCGACCATTACTTCTACTTTACCTGGTACATGATTACCAATTTCAATTATTTCATCTAGTTCTAATTCATTTGCTAGACTAATTCTTTTAACTCCTAAATCACTAATAAACTTAGCACTTAAGTTATTACAAATGTAAGTTTCAGGATTGAAAATAACTCGTTCAAGAAGATTTCTTTCTTTAAAGATATTTAAAACCCCAAAATCACTTACTACAAAAGCATCGACTTCTAAGCTAGTATATTTATCTAAGTCTTTTCTAAAGTCATCTAGCTTAGTCTCACTAAGCAAAATGTTCATTTTTAAATATATTTGCTTATTAGCGACCTTTATCTCTTTAATTGCATCTTCTAGTTTGTCTAAACTTAATTTATATAGTTCACCTTCACTGTAATCATTTACAGCGATAATAAAGGCATCTATTTTAGTATTTAAAAAGGGTTTATAACCACTTTTACTAACATTTAATATTAATTCCATCACTAAACCTCCTTTTATTATTTTAAACCAACAGGAGTAATAATGCTAGTGG
>DUOF01000014.1 GCA_012839015.1 bacterium | reverse complement strand
AATAAATAACCTCGAAGAGATAACCTATTAAAGAATATATTACAAAGTATAAAAACCACTCTAAAATTATAACCATTTCCGCATCAACCCTTACATTTATTATTATAAACTAAACATAATCATAAACTCTATTACTATTATTGGTTTAATGATTTTACTTCACTCTCAATCAGGAACCGCTTTGTTTTATTTGAATAGAACATCGCTCCTACCGTGGAGTAATATTTAAAACCTGGTCTAGTGATAATAACCTTATTATCATTAATAGCAATATAGTTATTACTAATTAAATACTCAAACTCATCCTTAAAATAGGACCTAGGATCCTCTTTTAGGATACCTTCCATAATACCTAGATCAAACTCACCATAATACATACTTATAGCAATGTACTTAGCTAATAATTCTTCCTTACTTAATACATAGATATCTTCTTCATAAAATGTGTTTCTGCTTATGGATTCATTAAAGGTGGAACTACTCTTACCCACGTTGTAAGAAACTCCTAATTTGGATTTAGATTGGGCTGCTATACCAAAACCTTTATATGACATATTATCAATCATTCGGTACCTCAAGTAAGAAGATAGACCTAAGTCTTTATTATCCTTACTAAAGGTGTTTTGTGAGAATCTTGCATTGTAGCCAATTGAAGTAAGATATTCATAAATTTCGGTGTAGTCCTCATAGAGGGCTTCTCTGTCTTGCTTAGCAGTATCATTAACCATGTTATAGCGCATTTCATACAAGGTTACTTGCTCTGGGTTTAATTCCCTTATTATTTTAAGACTATTAATGATATCTAACTTGGTTTGATTTTTCAAACCATACATGAAGTCTAGGTTAATCTTTTCTATACCATTTACCTTTAACAACTTAAAAGTCTCTTTCATTTTATTAAGGTTTACTATTTTCCTATTGTTCTCCAATAGCAAATGAGTATTAGTTGTTTGGACACCTAGTGATACCCTTTTAAAACCAGCCCCTACTATTAATTTTATTTTTTCTTCACTAAGCGTTGAAAAGGTCCCCTCAATACTAGGCTCAAAGTCTAGCGCTTTATTATTACTACTATTTATATCCTTTGCTATCTCCATAAGCCTTTTAAACTCAGTAATATTTAAAGAGGTTGGGGTTCCCCCGCCTATATCAAAACCATATAATTTAAAGTCCCTATTATTAAAGAAGTCTTTAATATCTCTCTCTAATATATTTATATAAGTCTTATGCTTGTCATCTTTTCTATTTAAGTATTTAGTATATTCACAAAAACTACAAAGGTGATCACAAAAAGGGATATGTATATAGACACATAACTCATCTTCATCTTGAAACAAGTCAAACCCTTCTACTTTGTATTCACTCCAGTGTTCTTTTCTTAAAGGATAGGAGGTGTTGCATAGGTTGCTCCTTTTAGAGGACTCAGAAAGTAACTTAATCGTCTGGTGTTCCATTAGATTATTGACTCCCTTCCAAATCCAGTTGTTAATTTATTATCAGCACTATAAACAAACTGACGGCAATAATCACATTTACTACTTTTTGTCATCCTTGCATAGTATTCAATGAACTCACCATTCTTTGCCACATAAACACCGTTCTTACATTCACAAATATCGGTGTCATAATACTTTTCAGTATTCAACATAGTACCTTGGGATTCTTTAAATACATCATTAAAATCAACAAACTGATCATTACAAAACTCATTAACCTTCATAAGAGAAACAAAACCTACCCTAAAAACTCCTATTTTAGAAGCTAGTTCTAGATATTTATTTACTTCACCTATATTGCCTATATGGTCTTTCATAAGTAGGCAGTTTAGTCTTAATAGGTGCTTATTTTTTAATTTTTTATTTATTTCTATTAATCTTTCTTTTGTTACAACATCTAATCCAAATATTTTATTATTAACATCGTCTTTGTAGTGATGTCTACTAAGGTGAATTCCATCTATTTTAGACAGGTTATCTAACTCAAATATCTTTTCAAGGTTATATCCGTTTGTGTTCAAGGTTACCTTAGCATCCTCGATCACTTCAAAAATTAGATTAAGAACTTTGTTAAGTAACTCCACATTTAAAAGAGGTTCTCCTCCGGTT
>DUOF01000123.1 GCA_012839015.1 bacterium | reverse complement strand
TTTTATTTTCTAATATTTGTAAGTATTTTAAGAGTTATTAACATTGTTTTTCTAACGCCACCTCCAAAGAATCAAATCCTTTATAATTAGATAAAGGAGAGAATCAAAATAAGGCAAGGTGGTGATACAAAAAAATTTATTAAATATAAAATGATAGACTAATTACTCATTTCATATTAAAATAAATGTAATCCGGTGAAGAAGAGAAGATGAGATGATAGGTTAAAGAGAGAGTGGGTAGCTGAAAACACTTACCGAAGGTATCATTGGGACATTTTGGAGGATGAATCATGAATCATTAGTGATTTACGTATATCTTGCGTTAAAAGACAAAGACACATAGAACTTATGTAAATTAAGGTGGCACCGCGTTTATTAAACGCCCTTATACGGGCGTTTTTATTTATTAAGGGGGAAACAATTAAATGAAGAAAATTAATCTAGTAAAAGGCATGAGTGAGGTATTACCTGCTGAGTTAAAGCAATACGAGTATTTAAGTGATATGATTAACGATATTTCTAAGACCTATGGATATCGAAGGATCAAAACACCTCTGTTGCATAAGAAGGAAGCGGTCAATGACTTTGGTGATAACAACTTTTGCTTTAAGGATGAGGAACAAGAAGAAATATGTCTAAGACCAAGCGGTAGTATACCGCTTATCCAAACAATTGTTTACAATAAACTCTATCTTGATCCACATCTACCACTTAAGTTTTCCTACCTTGATAATATTTACAAGTATTATCCATCACACATAGAAGGGGAAAGAGAAACACTGGAATACGGATTTGAGTGTTTTGGGGAAGATTCTTCTTACCTTAACGCTGAACTTATCTTAATGGCTACTAGAATTCTCTATTTCATTGGTTTAGATAAAGTTAGTGTTAGAATGAAAAACATTAGTAAGAGAAGTCTTAGTAGTTTAAAAGGAACACTCCTTAAATATAAAGTTGATATCGAAGATGATAATTCTATTACTAATAGTGATAACCTGTTTAGTGATTTTATCTTCGAGATAGATGTTACTTATAAGAATAAGAAACATCTAGTAGCAAAAGGAGGCGGACACACTAATATCGTTAAGAGTCTTGGAAACAAAAACCATCAGAGTGTTGGATTTTCCTTCAATATCGATAAGATGGTAGACTTAATGAATAAACTTAACTTATTTCCTGATATGAGTGATCAGTTTGATTTCTATGTATTTAGTGAAGATAATTCAGGATTGTTTAGTGCCAATTTTGTCTCACTTTTGCTAAGAGATGTTGGTTTGAGGGTAGATGTTTGCTACACAGGTATTAGTGAAGTCGAGGCAATAAAAAAGGCTAGAAGAAAAAATATCCCTTATGCTATAATTGTAGGGGAATCATTTGAAGAAAATGAAGAAGTAGAAATAATTAATGTCTTTAAAGACAATAAGAGTAATATTAGGCTAGAAGACCTAATAAACGGAATAACACATGAATCGGAGGAAAAACATTAATGAAAAGAACACATAACAATGGAGAATTAAGACTAAGTGACGTCTCTAAGGAAGTTAGCCTAATTGGGTGGGTAGCTAAAAAAAGGAACCTAGGTAATCTCGTCTTTATTGATTTAAGGGATAGATATGGTTATACCCAGTTAGTTTTTGACTCTTCATTTGAAGAGATAACTAATAAGATTAAGAATGAATACGTTTTAAATGTTAAAGGTATTGTAGTTAAAAGAAAAGACGCCAATAGCAACCTTGCTACTGGAGAAATAGAAGTCAATGTTACTTTTGTTAATATCGTTAACACTAGTGAATTAACGCCTTTTATCATCGCTGATAAAACCGATGCTCTAGAAGATACCCGTCTTAAATATCGTTATTTAGACCTAAGAAGACCAGTGATGCAAGAAAACTTGATCACTAGACATAAGATAACTAAATCAATGAGAAACTATTTAGATAATTTAGACTTTATTGAAATAGAAACACCACTTTTAACTAAAGCTACTCCCGAAGGTGCCAGGGACTATTTGGTACCTAGTAGGATCAATGCAGGTAAGTTTTACGCATTGCCTCAATCACCTCAGTTATTTAAACAATTATTAATGATCTCTGGTTTAGAGAGATACTATCAAATCGCTCGCTGTTTTAGAGATGAAGACTTAAGAAGTGACCGTCAACCTGATTTTACTCAGTTAGATATTGAAACATCTTTTATGAGTGAATCTGAAATAATGGACTTAGTAGAAGGTTTATTCTTAAACATTCTAAAAGATGTCAAAGGATATGACTTGAAGCTTCCTTTAAGAAAGTTCACTTATAAAGAAGTCATGGATACTTATGGTAGCGATAAGCCAGATACTAGACTAGGCTTTGAGTTGCAGGATGTTAGTGAAATATTTGCTAATAATAATTCAGATTTGTTAAAGGATACAGCAGCTGATGGAACCTTCAAAGCCATCGTTGGTAAAGGTTTAGCCAGTGACTTATCTAGAAAAGATATCGATGCTTTAACTCTTGAAGTTAAAAAGAACGGAGGTTCTTTCTTAACTTTTGGTAAAGTTAGTGATAATACATTTACTGGTGCCTTAACTAAGTTAGTTAGTAAGGAAGAAGAGAGTGAGTTGTTTAGCAAACTAAATCTAGAAGAAAACGATATTGTCTTCCTAAGTGCCCATTTATCTTGGGAAAAGGTATGTAAGGCAATGGGAGCACTTAGAAACGAATTAGCAAGAAGATTTGTAAGCGTTGATAAGAGTGATTATGATATGCTGTGGGTAGTAGATTTCCCATTGTTTGAATACGATGAGGAAAAGGGTACCTATACCTCTACTCACCATCCTTTCACTAGACCATATGATGAAGACATAAAATATCTAGACACAGACCCAAGTAAAGTAAGGGCCCATCACTATGACCTAGTCATGAATGGTTATGAGCTTGGTAGTGGTTCACTAAGAATTTACAATGAAGCAATGCAAAAGAAGGTATTTGAGATAATCGGGTTATCAGATGAAGAAATAGAAAATCAGTTTGGCTTCTTTATCAATGCCTTTAAATACGGCACCCCACCTCATGGAGGTGTAGCCTTTGGGCTTGATAGAATCGCCCTTATCCTAACTGAAAGTGAAACAATCAGGGATGTAATTGCCTTTCCAAAAAATGCTTCAGCAGTATGTCCGATGAGTGAGGCACCAAGCTTAGCTAGCGCTAAGCAACTAAAAGAATTACACATAAAAATAGAAAAAGAATAAAACTAAAAAGTAGGACCCCTTTATATAATATGTACCCTAAGTCAAGGACATTTTAAAAAGAGAC
>DUOF01000013.1 GCA_012839015.1 bacterium | reverse complement strand
TGAGGTTGGAATTGAAGTTTCCGGACTAGATAAACTTACCCATGCCGCCTATTCCTTACTTGGACTGGAAACATTCTTTACTGTTGGACAAGTAGAGGTAAGGGCTTGGACCTTCAAGAAAGGTATGAAAGCCCCAGAGTGTGCCGGTATAATACACACGGATTTTCAAAGAGGTTTTATCAAAGCAGAGGTTTATAGTTACGATGATATAGTTGAGCTTGGCAGTGAAGTTAAAATTAAAGAAAATGGTAGGCTTAGAATTGAAGGAAAGGAATATGTTGTTAGGGACGGAGATATTATACATTTCAGATTTAATGTTTAAGGGGGATTAGGATGAAGAAAAAACACAAGATTGGATTAGTATTAGGTGGTGGCGGCGGTAAGGGTGCATACCAGGCCGGTGTATTAAAAGCGCTCCAAGAATACAAAATTGATAAATACATTACGCATATCAGTGGTACCTCTATTGGTGCGATTAATGCTGTCGCATTTTTGAGTGGTGGCGCTGATAAATGTGTTGATGTTTGGGAAAACATCGATAATAGTATCGCACTTACTAAGAAATCACTTAAAGATATAATTGTAGGCAAGAGCCTCTTTTCAAGAGATGGTTTTATTGATGTTGCTAAAAGGGAAATAGATTTTGATAAAGTTAGTAATTCAAAAATAAACACTTTTGTAATAGCGGCCCCGATAGGTAGGAAAAACGCTAATGCTCAGGATAAATTTAAACTTAATGGATTGAAGAAAGATGAGATTATTAATATATTATTAGCAACCAGTGCTATTCCTTACATCTATGAACCTGTATATATAAATGGCATTAGATATAAGGATGGGTATGCGGTTGATAATGTACCAATAAAGGCTCTTAAGGATGAGGGCTGTGATACCATTTTTGTGGTACCACTTCGTGAATACTCACCAGGACCGGTGCATGCAAATAATTATACTACAATAATTGATTTTGTTTCAGGGTATAATGATTATGGTTTCCGTGATGGCACCCTTGACTTTGACAAGGACAGAGCAAAAATGAGAATAGAACACGGTTATGAAGTCGGTAAACAACTTATTGAAAAATTAATCCGTGAAGGTGTAATCGCTATAAAATGGCGTCACAAGATAAGACAAAAATGGATTAACTATAAAAATAAAAAGAATTACAAAGAAATAAACTATTATTATTCTTTAAAAAAATCAGAGATTACTCATAAACCACGAGAGTCAGAAGAGGACATAACTATGAATGAAGGAATCCCAAAACTAAAAGTAGAGGGAAATAAAAAAAAGTTTTTTAGTGGCGGCAGTAAAAAAAATGATAAAGAGAATCAGCCCGAAAAGTCAGTGAATAAAAGAATATAACTATTTTACTTATGCATACAATATTAGGGGTGTGCATAAATGGGACGTATTTTTATACTGATCGCTTACTTACTTTTAGCTATTATACAGGGTTTTGCTGAGATATTGCCGATTTCATCAAGTGGGCACCTATTGATGCTAAAGAAAACCCTTGGTTTTGATTTAAATAATTTGATGTTGGAACTCGTCTTACACTTTGCATCTTTAGTTGCATTATTTATCTTCTACAGAAAACTAATTTTTAAAATAATAAAGGGGGTCTATCTTTATTTGTTTAAAAAAGATAGAGAGAACTTAAAATATTATCGAATGTTTATTTTTATTGTTTTAGCAATAATACCTAGTGCAGTTGCAGGCTATTTTTTAGATGATTACTTTGAATATTTAGTTTCATCAACATTGCTTATTGGTATATTTTTTATTATAAATGGGATTAATTTATACTCCTTGAAAAATGTTGAGGGCGATAAAAAGGTAGAAGGGACTACGTTTAAGGATATTTTGATTGTAGGATTCCACCGGGTTATTGGTCTAATACCGGGAATATCAAGAAGTGGTAGCGCTCTAAGCGGATGTTACCGCACAGAATCGATAAGAAGGAATCTAGTGAAATAGTTTTTTTAATGTTGTTTCCATTAGTAATCGGATCCATAATTCTTAACATGGCGACTTCTATGTTGATGAGTTAACACTGATACCCCTTATTATAAGTTTTGTGGTTTGTGCTTTTCTTACTTATTTAAGTCTTAAGATATTTATTAAGCTAATTTCTAATAAGAAGATATATTACTTTTCATATTATTGCTTTTTACTAGGTACCACCCTTATAATACTAAGTATGTAAAGGGTTGATGTAATGAAAGTGGCTTTGATAACGCTAGTTATTTTGTTGGTTATAATAATCATCCTAATTTTAGAAACTAAAATAATTAAAGAAAAGATTGTTACCGTAAAAACAAATAAAATTAAGGGGCAATTTAGTATTATTTTTATTAGCGACTTACATATTGGTAAGTATGTTAAAGAGAAGGAATTAATAAAAATAGTTAACAAGATAAGCAACTTAGGTGGCGATGTTTTACTTTTCGGTGGTGACCTCTTCGGAGTTGAAATAAAAAAACACTATACTAAGCAAAGTCTTAAAGAAATACTCTGTAAAATAAAACTAAAAAAATATGGAGTCTTTGGTAATCATGAATATAAGACTAATAAAGATTTAAATAAAGAAGAGATGAATGAATGGTTTGAGTCGGTATTTGTAAAATTACATAATAAGAAGATAAACTTGACAAGTGAGATAGACTTAATCGGATTAGATTTTGAAAACGCTGAAAATAAGGTGCAAATAGACTCGTCCAAATTCAATGTCTTACTTAGTCACCATCCTGATCGTATTTTAGATTACAAGAATATAGATCTTGCTCTTGGGGGACACACCCATGGGGGTCACATAAATGTTCCCTTTGTTAATGTAGATAGAAACTTCTTCTTTAAGAGGGGAGTCAACCAATATAAATGTAGCAAGGTAATCATTAGCAATGGGTTAGGTTATCTAGATGTTATTAAACTCAGGTTTTTAGCTAAAAGGGATATGTATAAAATAATTATTAAGGGTGATCAGAGTGAATAATGGTTGGAAAGAATTCTTTAAGGAGGAAACTAAGAAAGAGTATTTTTTAAATCTTGAAAGTTTTCTTTCAAAAGAATATCAAAACAATAAGGTTTACCCTAGTAGGGAAAACCTGTTTAATTGTTTTAGATTAACTAGTCTTGAAGATGTTAAGGTGGTAATCCTAGGACAAGATCCCTATCATCAACCATCTCAGGCGCACGGGCTAGCCTTTTCGGTACAAAGGGGAGTCAAGATACCACCTAGTCTTAGAAATATCTTTAAAGAAATCAATAATGATACAGGGGCTGCTATCCCAAGTCATGGGGACCTTACTTATTTAGCTAAGCAAGGAGTACTACTTTTAAATACCATCTTAACTGTAGAAGATAGCAAACCACTTTCCCATCAAAATAAGGGATGGGAAATATTCACAGATAGAGTTATAGATCAAGTAAATAATAGTAAACAGCCAATTGTTTTCTTATTATGGGGCAATAATTCAAGGAATAAAAAAGAATTAATAACTAATAAAGAGCACCTAGTCTTAGAGGCTCCCCACCCTTCGCCGCTTTCTTCATATCACGGATTTTTTGGTTGCAAACATTTTTCAAAAGCAAATGAATTCTTAATCAAGAATAATTTGAAACCAATTGATTGGGAAATTAAAGAATAAAAAGTCTAATCATTGATTAGATTTTTATTTAGATAGTTATCCAATAGGATATTCGTAGTTGATTTCCTCATTGAAACTGACCCAGGTCAAATAAATATTAAGTAATATATAACGTTTTCCGTCCCTAGGATCACTAATGATAATGTGATCAACTCCAGCAGCCTCCATGACACCTGTGTAGACCCTGTCTCTCCATTCGTTAGAGTCAGGATAAGTCGTGTGGAAGGTACCTACCTTACCTCTGTTTAGTCTGATAATGTTTTCAATATAAGATTGTTCAGTTCGTGGTACAGTTGGGAACTGTCCTGTGTAAGGGAATTGTGGTTGTGGGTATCCGGGTTGTTGTTGCTGTGGTTGAGGGGGGCCATCTTTAATTGAGGTTGTTGTGCTTGAGTTGCCCCTCCTGGATAAGGTAAAGCATACTGATAACCACCTAATTGAGTATTGTCCATATAATTACGCTCCTTCTTTCTATTTCAATATATATCTATGCTGAACGCCTACAAAAGTTGACTATAAAAATAAAAGGCTAATGATTTAGCCTTTATGTGTTTTGCGTTGTTTCTATCTTATAATATTATTATTTCTTTTATAATTTTTATAAAAGCTACCCCCTATAATAAAGGTTGATAAACTAAAGACACCTCCCAGTGCTACTATCATATATTAATAAAATAAAAAGGGGATGTGAAGAATAACCACATATGCATTTATTTTCAAAAATATATTGAACAGGTAGTTTTATTGATAAAACTTAGTAGAAAATGTAAAATATGTTAGGAATGAGGAAATTATGATAAAAGATAAGATATTAAAATACATAGAAAAAAAGAGTTATTTAGCATTAGATGCTAAAACTTTATTTTCAAAATTTGAAGAAATAACTTTTGACGATTTTAATCATGCTTTAAAAGAATTAGAGGATGATTATTTAATAATAATAAATAAAAAAAATAAGATATTGTCTGCTAAAAAGAATGGTATAGTAGTTGGAGAAGTAACCGGTGTTAGAAGCGATTTCATATTTGTAAAATTAGAAGATATCGAAAGAGATATCAGGATGCAAGTAAATAACAGCGAGATGAAAAACATTCGTTTCCTAGATAAAATACTAATAAAGGATGATGGGAAAGAATATAAGTTTGAAAAAATCATCGCTCATAAGATAAGTAATATTGTCGGAGAATATAAGGTCACTGTTCAAAACGGTAAAAAGGAAAGTGTCTTAGTGCCGGATAACAAAAACTTCCAAGTAAGTTATGACATAAGTAAAGACGACAGCGCTAATTTAGTCCCGGGACACAAAGTTGTTTTTACTCTAATAGATAGTCAAAAAGGTCCAAGTGTTAAATTAATAAAAATCATCGGGCATAAAAATGATCCTGGGGTAGATATTGAAACAAAAGTTATTGAATCAGGTGCCCCGACAATATTTGATGAACTTACTCTAAAAGAGGTAGAAGGTTTACCTAGTAGTGTTAAAAAGGAAGACTTCCCCGATAGATTAGATTTAACTGATAAACTTATTTTTACTATTGATGGCGCAGACGCCAAAGATTTAGATGACGCTGTTGATTGTTATAAACTAGATAACGGTAACTTTAAACTGGGAGTACATATCTCTGATGTAACTCACTACGCAACGGAAAACTCAGCCTTAGATATCGAGGCTGAAAAGAGGGGAACCTCTATTTACCTAACTGACAGGGTAGTACCAATGTATCCACATAAACTTTCTAATGATATTTGTTCTTTAAATCCCAATGTTAATAGGCTTACAATGACTTGTTATATGGAAATAAATAAAAAGGGAGAAATACTATCCCATAGTATCCATGAGTCTATTATTAATTCTAAGAAAAGATTTACCTATAAAGAGGTGAATGAAATATTAGAAAATAACAATGAACACGTTATTAGCAAGAATGAAGAGTTTGTTCCTATGTTGAGGGACTTACAAGAATTGTCCCATATACTTAGGAAAAGAAGGGATGACCGCGGACAAATAGAATTAGATATCCCTGAGAGCAAGATAATCTTAGATGATACAGGTTATCCGATTGATATCGAAATAAGAACTCGTGGGGAAGGCGAAAAACTGATTGAGGATTGTATGATTGCGGCGAATGAATCAGTAGCTGAATCAATTAGTCTGTTAAAACTACCTTCACTATACAGGACCCACGATACCCCCGATCCAGAGAAAATAGAGTACTTCTCTAAAATAGCTAAAGCTATGGGTATTAAACTAAGATATAACCAAACCATGCCACTTAATACATACCTATCAAGTGTTTTATCACTTGCTAAAAATGAAATCCAAAAAGAGGTTCTGGCAACGCTGTTTTTAAGGAGTTTACCAAAAGCAATCTATAGTCCTAGCAATGCCGGACACTTTGGTCTAGCTAGTAAGAACTATACTCATTTTACCGCTCCAATAAGAAGGTATCCAGACACTCTTATCCACCGTATATTAAAGAAGTACATTATAAATCAAGAATATCTTAATGATGACTTCAATGAAGAGTTGTTCTTAGAGAAATTAAAACTACATGGTGAAACAACTTCAATGCAGGAGAGAAGAGCTATTCAATTAGAACGCGATGTTGATGATATGAAGAAAGCTGAATATATGGAAAATAAGATAGGAGAAACATATACTGGCAAAGTTAGTGGTTTCATCGACAAAGGTATATTTTTAAGACTTCCAAATACTGTTGAAGGATTCATTAATTTTAATGATTTAGGGGATGACTATTACAAATTCAATAAGGATAGATTCTTAGTTGAAGGTGTAATGAGCAAGAAAACCATAAAAATAGGTGATTCAATGAAAATAGTCGTAATAGGTGCTAGCAAAGAAAGTGGTAAGATAGATTTTAAACCTGTTTCAGATGGTAAGAAGAAAAGTAAGTATAATAAAAAAAGGAGAAGGCGCTAGATGGCTACTACGGATGTTCAAATAAAGGTTATTAGTAATAACAAAAAAGCAGTTTATGACTATTTTCTAGAGTCTAGGATAGAAGCCGGTATTGCTCTAGTAGGCACTGAAATAAAATCCATCAGGGCAGGTAAAGTGAACCTAGTGGATTCATATGTTCAAATAAGGAACAATGAAGCATATGTAATAAATCTGCACATATCAGAATATGAAAAAGGAAGCACTTTCAACCATGATCCTAGAAGAACTAGAAAACTACTTCTTAAGAAACATGAAATTCTTAAACTTAGTTCCAAGATTAATGAAAAGGGTTATACTTTAATACCTACTAAACTCTATTTAAAGGGTCAACACGCTAAACTTGAAATAGCCCTTGCTAAAGGTAAAAAGAACTATGATAAAAGAGAAAGTGAAAAAGAAAAGACAGTAAAAAGAGATATTAGGAAAGCCTTTAAAGAACATAATAATTAACTGTAAAATAGGAACAATAAAAATAGTGTAAAAACTATTTTTTTTATAATTATCTACAGGGTCCTTAGATAAAACCAATTCAAGTGATAGTATGGTTATATGAAGAGAAAGGAGTTAATCTTTTAAATGTTATTTTAAAAGGAAGTATATGAAAAAAGAAAAATATCAAGTGAGCGGGATGAGTTGCGCTTCATGTGCCAGTTCAATCCAAAATACACTTAAGAAATTAGACGGTGTAACTAGTGCCAATGTTAATTTAGCTAGTGAAACCTTAAGTATAGATTATGATTCTAGTGTGATCACTAGAGAACAAATAAGTGAGGTAGTTGATAACCTAGGTTACAAGATAAGTAGTAGCGACCTTCAAGAAGTTACTTTAGAAATTGTCGGTATGACGTGTGCCTCATGTGCTGCTAGAATTACCAAAGGATTAGAAAGTCTTGAAGGTGTGGAAGAAGTGTCTGTTAATTTAGCAAGTGATAAGGCCTTAATTAAGTATGATTCAAAGATCATCAAATTAAATGCCATCAAGGAAACAATTAAGGAAGTCGGATACGATACCAAAGAAATAGAAAATGATGGTCAAAGGATAAAAAGAAAAAGAATTGAACTAAACAAACTAAAAAATAAATTGATTGTTTCAATAATTTTAGTTATCCCTCTATTCTATATATCAATGGGACATATGGTAAATATGCCTCTTCCTAGAATAATAGACCCTACCATCAATCCACTTAATTTTGGTTTAATTCAGTTACTACTAACAATACCAATAATGATTGTCTCAGGCCATTACTTTGTAAATGGCTTTAAGAGATTATTTAAGAGAAGTCCAAATATGGATTCACTTATTGCTATTGGTACTAGTGCTGCTTTTATATATGGTATCTATGCATTAATCAAGATAATTTTAGGTGAGAGTGACTTTTACAATAATCTATATTTTGAAAGTGTCGGAGTAATTTTTACTTTTATTATTTTAGGTAAATATCTTGAATTGATTTCCAAAGGAAAAACTTCTCAAGCCTTAGAAAAGTTAATCGATTTAGCACCGAAGAAAGCACTGATTATTAAGGATAAACAGGAGGTTGAAGTTTTAACAAGTGAAATACAAGTTAATGATATAGTTATAGTAAAACCAGGAGAAAAGGTTCCAGTAGATGGTGAAGTAATCGAAGGAATAACCTCAATCGATGAATCCATGTTAACGGGTGAAAGCATCCCGATAGAAAAAACTAAAGGTGATAAAGTATATACTGCTAGTATAAATACTACAGGTACTATTAAGGTGATAACTACTAAGGTAGGTGAAGATACTGTACTAGCTAAAATTATTAGCCTAGTGGAAGAAACACAAAACTCAAAAGCTCCGATAGCTAGGCTAGCTGATAAGATATCTGCTATATTTGTACCTATTGTTATAGCAATAGCAGTTACTGCTGCTTTAGTCTGGCTAATAGCAGGACAAAAACCAGAATTTATTCTAACAGTTTTTGTTTCTGTATTATTAATTGCCTGTCCATGTGCTTTAGGGTTAGCTACACCGACCGCTATTATGGTGGGTACTGGTAAAGGGGCAGAGTATGGAATTTTAATTAAGGGTGGTGCTGTACTTGAAAATACACATAGTATTGATACTATTGTTTTGGATAAGACAGGTACTATAACTGAAGGTAAACCCAAAGTCACTGATATCATTACAGCAGGTAACTATAAAGAAGAAGAGTTACTAAGAATAGCGGCTTCTTTAGAGAGAAAATCTGAACATCCATTAGCATTAGCAATTGTTAATGAAGCGAGTGATAAAAATATAAAACTAGGTGAAGTCGAAGACTTTAAGGCCCTTGTGGGGAACGGTGTTGAAGGTATCTTTGAAGGTAAGAGAGTACTTATTGGTAATGAGAGTCTATTGACAAGAGAAAAGATAGATAACACATTTGTCAAAGAAGTAGGTAAATTATCAAAAGAAGGCAAGACCCCAATGTTTGTTACTAATGATAATAAGTTAGTAGGAATTATAGCGGTTTCTGATGTTATAAGGGATACTAGTGTAAAAGCAATTGAGAATCTAACGAAAAAAGGACTAGAAGTAGTTATGTTAACTGGTGATAACAAAAACACTGCTTACGCTATAGCTAGTCAAATCGGAATCAAAAAAGTAGTAGCCCAGGTACTGCCTGATGAAAAAGCTAATAATATTGTCAAAATACAAGAATCCGGTAAAAAGGTCGCTATGGTTGGCGACGGCATTAACGATGCGCCAGCACTTGCAGCCTCAGATATTGGAATTGCTATTGGTTCTGGAACCGATGTAGCTATCGAATCAGCTGATATCATATTGATGCACAATGATCTTAATGATGTAGTTACTGCTATTGATTTAAGTGCTAAAACAATAGCAAATATCAAACAAAACTTGTTTTGGGCGTTTATTTATAACTCTATCGGAATAGTTATTGCAACAGGAGTCTTATACCCGTTTGGTGGACCACTTTTAAATCCAATGTTTGCAGCCCTAGCAATGTCACTTAGTTCTGTCTCTGTATTACTTAATGCTCTAAGACTTAGAAGGTTTAAACCACGTAATAAAAAGGATTGAATCTAATTCAATCCTTTAATCTTTAATATTGAATTCCCCAATAGACCAGATGTTTTGCTTCCTTTTTACAGCAAATACATTTATCATCTATTGGTTTTTCATTGTCAACGATACATCTAGACTTAGTACCACGAATCTCTTTGAATTTCATTTCACATTCTTCTTCGCCACACCACATGGCCTTTACAAACCCAGGTCTATTCTCCATGATTTCTGCGACCTCATCAAGTTGCGTACATTCATAGGTCTTTTCTGCATTCCTAGCCTTAGCAGTTTCATACATATTCTTTTGTATATCATCTAGTAGAGTATTAACTTCATTGACTAGATTAGCCTCTAATGGAACAATAGATTTCTTATAAGTATCTCTTCTAGCTAGTACAACTTGATTCTTTTCTAAGTCTCTAGGTCCTAGTTCAATCCTTATAGGAACACCATTCATTTCATGCTCAGCGTAGCGGAATCCTGGTGATTTCTCACTATCGTCTACAATAGTACTTATACCTGCATCTTTTAGATTATTAAGTAGCTCGTATGCTTTATTTTTTACCTCTTCACTTTTTGAGATTGGTACTATAACTACCTTGGTTGGTGCAATTCTGGGTGGTAGTACTAAACCATTATCATCTCCATGGACCATTATTATAGCAGCGATCATTCTGGTACTTGTACCCCAAGAAGTTTGATAAGGGTTTTCATATTCACCATTTCTATTTAAGAACTTGATATCAAAAGGAATACTAAATCTTTGACCAAAATAATGAGAAGTAGCAGACTGTAGCGATATACCGTTATACATTAAAGCTTCAACAGTTAGGGTATAATCCGCTCCTGCAAATTTCTCTTTCTCTGTCTTCCTGCCAGTAATAACAGGTATGGCTAAATATTCTTCGAAGAATGTTTTATAAATATTTAACATTCTGTGAGTCTCTTCTTCAGCTTCTTTACTGGTTTCATGAACTGTGTGTCCTTCTTGCCACAAGAACTCTCTACCCCTTAAGAAAGGGCGAGTTTCCTTTTCCCAACGGAAAACGTTACACCATTGATTATATAATTTAGGTAGGTCTCTATAAGATTGGATTTTACTTGAGTAGTAATCACAAAATAGTACTTCTGATGTAGGTCTCAAACCTAATTTCTCTTCTAAGTCATTATTACCGCCTTTGGTAACCCAAGCGACTTCAGGTGCAAAACCCTCAACATGATTCGCCTCTTTTTGTAATAAACTTTCAGGGATTAACATGGGCATATAAACATTCTCATGCCCTGTATCTTTAAACATCTTATCCAATCCTCGTTGGATATTCTCCCATACAGCATAACCTCTTGGTTCTATAATAATAGATCCCTTAATT
This sequence comes from bacterium, assembly GCA_012839015.1. GTDB lineage: Bacteria > Bacillota_I > Bacilli_A > RFN20 > DUOF01 > DUOF01. The sequence continues at coordinate 2,197 of DUOF01000013.1, read as the reverse complement.
TTAGAGTAGGCTGCCATTTCCGCCTTGGTAACTATATCTGTATACCATTTAGCAAAATCATCTTCTCTTGATGTGATAGATTTATTCTTTATATCCATATAATCCCTTCCTTTGTACTTGTTAATTATATACTTTAGGGGTGAATTTTACAACATCCTTAGTCAACTAACTAAAAGATAGGGTAGATGTATCAAGTACTATAAATCAATGATTATTAATCTATTAAAAAATATTTAGATTTTGTATAATTAAAATAGAAGGTGAATTAGATGAAAAATAAAACAAAGATGGACCTTAAAATTCATAGAGAACTAATAAGAGTGAGTTCAGGAAGAATAAAGTTAATGGGTTGGAGTTCAGGAATACTGCTTATCATTTATGGTTTTTATATTCACGGGTTAAAAAGCCCGTATGGAATAATGAGTCTTGTCGGTGGAGTAGCCATTCTAATAATTTTTGTTTTATGTGCCGAAAAATTACTACTTAGGGAAAACAAGAGTAATTTATTAAGTGATAAAACCTATAATATTTATGAGTTTAGTGATGAAAACTTTGTAGTTACAGGTATTAGAGAGGAAGAGGAAATATCCCGTTATAAACTAAAGTATTCAGATATAATAAAAGTAGTAGAAAACGCTGATTATTTATTTATGTATATTTCCAATGCTCAGGTACTGCCCTTATCTAAAAAAGATATGATCGAGGGGGAAGCTGATGATCTAACTGATTTAATAAAATCAAAGGTAAATAAATATAAGTATATAAAATAATTAATTATAGTACTTTATTTGGTTTTATATAATAAACTAAATTGTAGGTATACAATAACAGTAGTATAAACAACAAATTATCAATAATGATAACCTTTACTATTTGCAATACTATCTAAATTAAGTATAATATAAGGTAGCATTATATGGGGATGTAATGGTTTCGACAGGTAGTTAAGTGTATAGAATGCAGTCGGGTGATTACGTTACAATCATTTGCCTAATAAATGGCGAACCAAATTACGCTTTCGCAGTTTAATCAAATAGATTTTAATCACTAAATAGTGAACTGTGCGTTGTCTAGGGTTGTTCTCTAGCTCTAATAACAACGTTATAATTAGAGAATAAGGTTTAATGATTTCTATAAGTTAGACTCGAAAAAACTATAGGATAGTTAAGTAAGTGGTCGTTAGTTCCCAAATTACTTAATGAACAAACTTGAACTAACTAAACTGTAGATGTCTATACGTAAGATTATTTGGACGGGAGTTCGACTCTCCTCATCTCCACCATGGGGTCATAGCTCAGTTGGCAGAGCGCTTGAATGGCATTCAAGAGGTCGGGGGTTCAATTCCCCCTGTCTCCACCAAAACGGGGGTATAGTTCAACGGTAGAACAATGGTCTCCAAAACCATTAATGTGGGTTCGATTCCTACTGCCCCTGCCAAATAGTGTGAAACTACCCCCATTTATTGGACTGAAAATGTTACAATAAATGGGGGTTTTTATATATGAAATATACTATAAAAGAGAAATTTAAAATGGCTAAGGGGCACAAGGAAAAAGGGTCCCTTTACACGAATTAGCAAAAAGATATAATTATGATGTTACTAATGTAAAATATGTTTGTGCTTTATATGAAATGCAAGGTGAGGATGCATTTATAAATCATGGAACAATGAGACGTTACAGTAGAGAAGAAAAATTAAAAGCAATAGACAGGGTTTTAAACAATAATGAAAGCAGGTGAAAGATAGCGCTTGAAATGATGCTTACCGATCCTAGAGTAGTAGGAGGCTGGATAATAAAATTCCAAAAACAAGGTGAAGAATCAATAAAAGACACCCATAGTAGAAGTCATTATTTAATTCATGAAGATAGACTCCAGGTAGAAGCTAACAAAAAACTTTTGGAGAGATTAGAATATTTGGAGGCAGAAAACGAATACTTAAAAAAATCGCATTCCCTAACTCAAAAGAGAAGACAACAATCAAAGGAAGAGCATTGATTATTAGAGAATAAGGGCATATATACAAACTTTCTATGTTATTGAAAATAGCCAATATACCCAAATCAACATACTTTTATGTCATAAAACATCTTAACTATAAAAGTGATAAGGATAAAGAGATGAAGGAATTGATATTAAAAATATTCAATGATAATTATTCTAAGTATGGGGTTCCAAGGAAAACCCAAGAATTACG
>DUOF01000122.1 GCA_012839015.1 bacterium | reverse complement strand
GGTAAGATATTTTGGGGGTATTAAACTAGGAAGTGGTGGCCTAATAAGAGCATATTCAAAGGCGACTAATGAGGCTTTGAATGTAGCCAGTATTTCTCAGTATGTTCCCATGAATACTTATGAGTTGGTTTGCAATTATGAAGATTTTGATAAAATCTCTTATCTAATTGAAAAATACGATGGTAACATAATAAATAAGAAATTTGAGGTAAGGGTTACACTTGTCTTTTCTATTAATGAAGAAAAATTAAAAGAGTTGGAAGCTAAGTATCAGTCCCAACTCCATCTAAAAGAAATAAGAAAAGACAAAGTATAATACTTTGTCTTGAGGATCACCCGATTTCTTTTATGTTCTTATTCAAGTATTTAGTAGGATTAATATGTTTTCCGCCTTTTAAAAGTTCGAAGTGTAAATGGTTATTAAGTTTTGGTTTTGCTTTGCTTTCTCCTGCTTTGCCTATTACATCACCTTGCTTAACTTCATCACCTTTTTTAACACTCACTTCCGATAAACTCGAATACCTAGCTACTAAATCGTTCTCTCCTTGAATTTTAACAATATAACCAAAATCATCATCAGTTTTAACATCAATGACTTGCCCGCTAAAGGCAGCTATAACATCAAATTTTTGATTGTTATAAGAATAATCTACACCTTGCGAAGGAATTAGAACACCTTTTGTATTAATAATAGATTTTTTCCTTTTGTCTAACGGATCATTTTCTTCAAAGAAATAGGTTTCAATTTTACCATTAACTTTAAATGGAAGCTTCAGTTTTTCCTCAGGTATTACTACGACGTCTTCATCATCTGTATCATCGTCTGGTATTACAATAACCTCTCTATCGTATATCCTATCTAGCACTATAATACTACCAAACAAGAAAATAGCAATAAAGGAAAGAAAAATTGCAGCCCTTACCTCTTTTGTCAATAAAACTTTTTTTAGTTTTTGTTTCATAAGATCACCTCAATAAAATTCTTCTCTATTACAATTTTTTTATACTTTTATTGAAGTGTTTTTATTAAAAAAGAGCTGTTTATTTAGCTCTTTATTTATTTTCATACTTTTCTATTAATTCTATTCTTCTTCGATGACGACCTTCTAAAAAAGTGGTATTAATTAGTGTTTCAATCATCTTAAATGCTTCCTCAGCACTTGTGTGTTCGGCACCTATTCCTAGAACATTAATATTATTATGTTCCCTGGCCATTTTTACTTCATCAATTGATCTAACAAGTACACATCTTATCCCTTTTACCTTGTTAGCACTGATGCAGACACCTGCACCACTTCCGCAAATAACGACTCCGTAATCAAACTCACCTCTGCTTACCGCTTCACCAACCTTGAAGGCAAATTTAGGATAATCAGTACTCTCTTCATCATAAGTTCCAAAATCACTATAATCTATTTTTAATTCTTTGAACATTTCAACTAATTGTCCCTTTAGAACAAATCCGCGATGATCACTACCAATAACTATTTTCATATTACCACCCCTATATTGTTACTATCTTACAAAAAAATCAGAAAAGAAGAACTTAACTCTTACAGGTTCGACATCACAAGGATCTTTTTTCAAGTTACCACTTATTTTTTTTCCTTTTGCCTCACCTATACGAACAACTATTTTACCATTTTCTAGTGTAGCTTTACTACCTGTTTTGGCAAATTCATTAATGTTTTCTTTAATTACCTCATCATGAAGTTCTGGATCAAGGTAATTAACCAATTCATTATACTTATCAATTAAGTACTCCTTGTAGGTGTAGAGTTTAATAAGGTCACCTAGACTATTAGAACTTGCATAGACTTCATAACTATAATTAAATTCTTGCTTATTGCTTGTAAAACCAAGTAATAATGAAGATAACAAAAATGCACTACTTAGTATCTTTTTAATCATTTTATCACCTAAAATGATTATTGACGCTATTTTAACTTTTAAACAATTAGACCATTCTTACAGTTAATTTAATAGCAGTTTTTACTTGTCCATCAATTGTTACTTCCAAAAATGATGGAATAACAACTATGTCCTTCCCACTCGGTGCTACAAATCCCCGTGCAATAGCAACAGCTTTAATTGATTGGTTCAATGCCCCCGCCCCAATTGAATGAATCTCTACATTTTCATTCTCCTTCAAAATGTTTACTAAAGCACCTGCAACTAAATTTGGATTGGATTTAGACGAAACCTTTAATACTTCTACCATTGTTATTTCCTCCTTGCACTAAAATATATGCTTCTGTCTCTTTTCTATTCTTATTTTACTTATATATTGTAATAAATTATTAAAAAAAACAACCCTTTAGGCTGTTTTTAGATATCTAATAAATTTTCTTTCGATCTGAAATCTTCTGAACTACTATAAGTGACGCCGTCACTACTAGTACGACTGATAGGACTATTATGATGGTTTCTCCGTATCTGTCAGCAGGTTTTCTTTCTGTATCATTGCCTCCACCAGTGTTCCCACCACCTTCGATCACCCTTGTTTTTAGGTTCACCGTATCAATTGTAAAAGCACCCTCGTTACCATCCATAACTAGTATGTAGGCATAATCATAACGTTCAGCCGCTCCATCAAGAAGAGGGATTTCTTCTTCACTCTTCATACTAGCCCTCATTATGCTAGTAATATCTCTCTTGTCGTTTGTTTCATTATACCTTTTCATAAAGCTTGACTGACTACTAGAAATTAAAGGTTCATTGGTATAAAATATCTTAGCTTCTTTAATAATTCCGTCAGTTTCCGTTTTTGCTAGTAATTTACCTGCGGTATTGAATCTATATTCAACCTGTGGTGCTGCATTAGAACGAACAACACTAATAGTAATATCATATTTAGGTTTGTGGGTACCTAGAAACTCTGGACAACCAAAGAAGATAGTACAAGCACCCTCATAAAATTGGATTTGGATATGGTAGGCGCCCTTAGCTTTAGATTCAAGAATTTCTGAATACGCATGTACGTATTTATTTACTAGAATTTGTCCATCTTCTTCATCATAAAGTTTTTTGAAGTCTATTTCAAACTCTAGGTTGGTTAAATCATTGTGAGCATGTTCATATTTGATCCAGTCAGTAGCTAGTCTTCTACCGTCCTCTTGTTCAGGGGTAATAACTCTGTATTTCACAAACATTTCCATAGCAAATTTTCTTTTTGTAGTGATTGTTATTTTATTGGTAGTCTGGAAGTAATATCCTTCAACCACTTCTGCACCGTAAACAGCAGTCACTTTTTCTGCTGCTCCAATATTTATTGAACTAAATAATATCATTCCAAATAAAAATATTGGAAAAATAAATAGAATTCTCTTTAAATGTCTTGACATATATATCCCACCTTTACATTACAAATTAAGTATAGCACCTAATTTTGTAAATTACAAACTTTTTTTATAGTGTCCATCCTTATTAATCTGTCTAGAACGGGCGATTGCTAATGAATATGGGTTTACGTCTTGATCGATTGTAGAACCGGCTGCTAAAACACTGTTATCTCCTACCTTAAGTGGTGCTATTAGGGTTACATTTGCACCAACCATACAGTCATCACCAATAATTGTTTGACTTTTTTTAACGCCATCAAAGTTAGCACTTATCACACCACAACCAATATTGGTATTCTTACCTATCTTACTATCCCCTAGGTAGGTTAAATGTTTTACTTTAGAGTTTTTCTCTAACACTGTATTTTTAACTTCTACGAAACATCCAACTATTGCGCCTTCTCCTATAATAGATTTATCCCTAATATAAGAGTAAGGTCCAACCTTTGTATCCTTAGAAATCTCACTACTTATTATTATACTATTATTGATTAGTGAGTTGTTACCTATCTTACTGTCAATTATTTGATTATTAGGCAATAGTGTTGTCCCTTTTTTTATAACGGTGTTTCCCGTTATAACATTACCGGGGTAAATACTAACATCTTCTTCAATAATTACACCTTCTTCTATGAAAACACTATCAAGATCAAAAATTTTAACACCATTACTTAGGAAAAAGAGATTTATTCTCCTTTGGTTCAACTTGCTCGCCTTATACCAATCTTCCTTAGTATTAATACCGATAAGGTCTCTCTCACCAGTGATATAAGTTTTGGTTTGTAGATAATTTAAGAATTCGGTTATATATAAATTAAGGTTTCCCTTACTGCTAACAAACCTCATAACCTTTCTTAGTTTATTAATTTTGAATAGATAAACCCCTAAATTGACTTCTTTTATAATTTTTTCCTCGCTACTGGCATCATTTTCTTCTACTATCCTTTTTAATAAACCAGATTGTTTAATAACTCTTCCGTATGAAAAAGGATCTTTTTTAATCGCAGTTAACAGTGAACCCTCGACATTACTATTTTCAAAGTCATCTAAAAAATCCTTAAAGATGTTCTTGTTGGTAATATAAGTATCCGCATTGATAACCATTAGGTTACCTTCCATAGTTTCAAGTTCTTCTCTTATAGTTAAAAGAGCTCCTCCGGTTCCGTTTGGCTCCTTTTGGATAAGATACTTAAACTTGTCTCCGAATTTATCTTTAAAATAACTAATATTTTCTCTGCTTACGACTATATAAATTTGGCTTATATCAGTTAATTCTAAACAGGTTACTATTTTGGCAAGTATTCCTTCGCCATTTATCTCATGTAGTGACTTTGGTGTATCACTCTTGAAGCGAGTGCTTTTTCCGGCTGCTAAAATAAGTGCTATGTTCATATTAGCACCTATTTTTTCATGTAGTTAGGGTTGATGTTTTTTTCTATCTCTTCTTCTAATAGCCATTCCTCGTCATTAAACGAAGATACTTGTACCTTAAGTTTAGTTTCACCGATAATATCAACCTTAAATTCTTTAATTACCGTAGCAATAACATTCTTGTTATCTTCTAGTTTTAAATTAGTACAGGTCGGGTATTTAACACAGGTGGATTTTATTTCGCTATCTTCCCTTACCTGCTCTTCTTTCTTCATAGTTACCGGAACTTCTTCTTTATATTTTATGTTTTGTTCAAATAAAGCAGTTTTTCTCTCATCATCATAGGCGTACCATAAATTAACATCATAAGCACCATCAATATAAATTTTCCCATTTTCAAACACGCTTACATAATGATTGTTGATAATCCAACAACCAAGGACTTTATCAACTTTCTTTTCGGGCTGTAATACTAATTCCTTTTCTTTCCCGACCTTACCTTTACCAATTACCGCTTTTGTAACAATTTCTCTATACATAGACATTAAAAAAATCACCCTTTCTTGTTAAATTTATGTTAATAGGGTGAATTTTAAGAACTTAAATAATGAGTTATTATATGTTAGTCAAAAAATTGTTCGTTGTTTTCTTTGGCAGTGAGGCCCTTTTTGAATACACCTTCATGAAGTTCGTGGTTATTGATAACCGCAGAAACTAGGTCATAGATTAGATATAAGAATCTATCTAAATTGTGACCTTTTTCAATTTGGAAGTGCACTACTTCTCTGTTAATTAGTCTAAATACAATATCAGAGTCTAGATCAATACCATATCCTGGAGTTGCTAGAGAGTAAGTAATAATATTTTTATATAGATATGTATAGTATTCTACAGATTTACCACTTAGATAACGATAGTTTATGATTAATACTCTTTTGTCAGTAAATACTCCGATATCACGGTAAGCTTTTAAGGCGAAAGCTATTTTTTCGCCAGGGAATAGTAATCTGTTAACGAAACGGGGTACCTTACATTCACCCATAAAGGTAAACTTTTTCGCTTGTAATTCAGAGCTCATAGATTTCTCAGCCATTGTTAAAACCTCCCAGTCTTTCCATACCTAATAGCTTCTTAAAGTTTTCAACTATAAACGTTGAATCATTGTTAATAATTAATAAATAGAACAATAATACTACATATACAATAGTAGATGCCCTAAGAATATATTTATAACGTTTAGTGTAGGTTGACTCCGGGTTTTTGAAACCCATGAATATTTGTACAAATACATAGATTAAGAATAAAGTTAGTATAGAGATTGCTGAAACATCAATATCATAAACGCCATCATACTTATCAAACCATATAGTGTACACTAAAAAACCTAGACCTATTAGGAAGTTAATGACCATTCTACGATGGTTTTTGGAACTGAATTTCATTATTCCAAATAAAGAACGAACCTCGGTACGCTGCTTAATTTTTATTTTTGATTGTTCTGCTCCACACATGTTACAGAATTTTTGTCCTTCTTCAAGAACAAAACCACATTTTTTACATTTCATAACAACCCTCCGTTACTATTCTAATTATGGCATAACTGATTATTTTTTTAAAGTCATTTTTTAGATATTATGTCAGATACCTCTAAAAATAGGTGATTAACTTCGTCTCTCAGAGCCTTATACTGAACAACTAGATAATGTTTATTGTATTGCTTTTCTAACTCTAGGTATGTATCTTTGTGCCATTCATCCTTGTTTATACAAAATAGTTTTTGATGTTCCTTCATAGTCGCTTCAATTTCACTAAGTTCCTGGGATTCTTTTATTTTTTCTTTGATTAATAAGTAGTCTCTTACTGTCTTATTTTCTAGCAGAGCCTTATTTATCTCCTCCGCCCTCTTTAGAAGGTTATCCATCTACTTGTTCCCCTTGAAGAGTCCATGTTTTGGCTCCGGTTATTTTAACCTTTATAATTTTGCCTATATCATCTTTCCTACCTTTAAAATTAACCAATTTATTTTCTTCACTATATCCTGATAAAATCTTTTCATTTTTCTTAGAGGTACCCTCTACTAAAACCTTAAGGGTTCTGCCGACATATTCCTTATTTATTTTTAAAGCACTCGCAGATACTTCTTTTATTAGCTTTTGAAGTCTTACTTTTTTATCATCATGAGTAACATCATCCCTCATTTTACTTGCAGGTGTCCCCTCTCGCGGCGAATAGATAAATGTGTATGCACTGTCAAAATCAAGTTCTTTAACTAGTTTTAGAGTGTTTTCGAATTGAGCTTCACTCTCTCCTGGGAAACCGACAATAATATCGGTAGTGATTGAACAGTTTTTAACTCTATTACGTAATTTATAATATAGTCCTTTGTATTCTTCCACCGTGTATCTTCTACTCATCTTGGCTAGAATATCATCGTCTCCTGATTGGATCGGGAGATGGATATAGGGCATAATGTTATCATACTCGGCGATAACCCTTATCATTTCATCACTAAAATTCCATGGGTGGCTAGTAACAAATCTAATCCTTGGGATACCGGTTTTAGCAACCTCTTCTAGTAGGTTGGCAAAATCATAACCCGTGTCTAGGTCTTGTCCATAAGCATTTACGTTTTGTCCTAAAAGAGTTACTTCTTGATACCCATCTTTTACAAGTCCTTCTACTTCACTAATGATGTCTTCTTTAAGTCTGCTTCTTTCTTTTCCTCTAGTAAAAGGAACGATGCAGTATGTACAAAACTTGTCACAACCAAACATAATATTAACCCAAGCTTTTAATTTACTCTCTCTTGCTACTGGTAAGTTTTCTATGACTTCACCAGCTATAGAAAGAACTTCGACCACCTTTTCCTTGGAGAACAAAGCTTCCCTAAGTAGTATTGGTATTCGATTGATGTTATGCGTACCAAAAATTAAATCTACTTGAGGGTAGGTTCTAAGTAACTTTTCAACTACTCCCTCTTCCTGGGCCATACAACCACAAACACCGATCACAATCTCAGGATTATTAGCTTTTAATTTCTTCAGGGCTCCTACTTCACCAAATACCTTATTATGAGCATTTTCTCTAATAGCGCATGTATTTAGTAAAATAATGTGACTATTTTCAAAGTTATCGCTTTTTTCATATCCTAGAAGTTCTAAAATACCAGAAATAGTTTCACCGTCAGCTTGATTTCCTTGGCATCCATAAGTCCTTATGTAGTATTTTTTCCCTTTACCAATACCATGCATATCATCGGGAACATACAGCCCGTCATAATTTATATTGCTTGGTTCTCTACTTCGTCTTCGTGCTTCTTTTAGAGAAGGTTTTTTGAAGTAAACACTATAATCTTTCATCCTTTACCACCCTAACTAATCTTATCAAATAATTGATTCTTTTTATTCCTTATATAGGATAACACTAAAATAAGTAAAATAGAAAATAAAAGTGTTAATACACCACTAATGATGTAAATATTTATAGCAAGTCCCTTTAAAGATATAAGGAAAATAAGTGCACCTAGTAAAAGACAGAAAACAAGAGTAACAACCATTCCAAACAAAACATTTAAATTTTGTTTTACCGCCTCTTGCTCATTAGCCCATTTTAATCTAGGTCTTTTTAAATCTATTATTATAGATAAATAATTTTGAATAAAAATAACTATTATCAGGGGCACTAATAAACTAAGACTATATATAATCGGAGGTCTAAATAAAAATATCAAAATTCCACCGACAATCATTATAGAAATAATATCGAAGATAACTGCTAGTAAGACCTTAATATTAATTTGTTTAACATAATCAACCGGTATTGTCTTCATAAACCAAGCGTTTTGACCCTCTCTTGAAATCGAGGTCGCCGCAATCTGTGACATACTAGAGAAGAAAAGCAAAGCAATAAATGCACCCAAATAAATAACAGGGTTTTGGAAAGTCCCCTCTCCTACACCAATGCTAAGAGCCTCTTCCCCTCCCGAGAAACTAGCCATCATACTAACCAGCATTATTATTAGTGTTATAAAAGTAACAATAACTAGGTTTAGCATATATATTGGTGTCCTCTTGATGATTAACCAATCTTTTCTAAGCATTTCTCTTATTAGACCATTATTATTAATATTCTTATAAACCTGTTTCTTCGTTAGAGTTTTCTTCTGTGCCACTCCAGCAGATTTAGTTATTCCCTTTAGATATAGTTTGTCTCCAACTAGATATAGGAACACTAAAGCAATAAGGTTAAAACCAACGAAAGTAATAAAACTAAATAAACCAAAGATTGTCTTATAATTTAAGAGTGTATCACTAGCACTATTTAGAAAAGGAAACAATTTTCTTGTGTATGGAATTATTAGACTGTCTAAGTCTCCAAACGTACCGTTCAATAAATTCTCCATCAAACTAGAAGAAAATAAGTATTGAGCACCGAAGCTATAGGCAAGCGACACAGTGATTACTAGTAATGTAGAAATGTACATAAATCTATCTTTGTATTTAGCTATATTGAAAAAACTAGTAAGTAGCATTACTATAATACATACTATAACTGATGGTATTATCGGTATTAATACAAAAATAAGTGTAGCATATAGGTAATACATAAACCCTGCCTCAATACCAATTCCCACACCAATTAGAAAGGGTAAAACAAAAATAATTAATAGAAAATAGTTGCTAATTAATGCAACAATAAAATTACTCATTAATAAATCTTTAGATTTTATCGGTAGATGTAGTAAAGATTGAGTAGACTTATTCATATAAAAGACACTAATAATAGAGAACACCCCAAAGAAGATCGTAGTTATTCCTGCGACTGGTACTACTAAAGAAATAATAATGTTATCTAGATTAAGGTCTTTTGCTAGACCATAAGCAGAATAACCCATCGGGAACAGAGTACTAGCAAAAATAAATAGGATAAAAAGACCTATCAAAAAAATCTTTAAACCTTTACTTATTTTCTTCTTGTCCTTTCTCCTCTCAGATGCAGAAAACTGGGAGAACAGACTAGTCTTTATTAATACTTTAGTAAGTGGAAATATCTTACTCATCGCCAACTAACTCCAAGAACATCTTTTCTAAAGAACTGTCTTTGCCCATTTTTTCCTTCATATCCTTAATACTTCCTTGGAAGACAAGTTTACCCTTATCAATAAGCAGAACAACATCACAAACCTTCTCAGCAACATCTAGAACGTGAGTTGAAAATAACACAAGATTACCAGCTTCTACATGTTCTCTCATCATCTCTTTTAATATAAAGGAAGATTTAGGATCTAGGCCGGTAAGTGGTTCATCTAATAACCATATTTTTGGTTTATGTAGCATTGTAGCAATTAGGACAATTTTCTGTCTCATACCGTGAGAATAACTCTCTATCTTGTTGTTTAAAACATCATCCATTTTAAACTTCTTAGATAACTCCATAATGTTAGCCCTTAATTTATTGTTAGGAACATCATAAATTTTTCCTACAAAGTTAAGATACTCGATCCCTTTCAACTTCAAAAAGATGTCTGGATCATCACTGACAAAACCAAACTCTCTTTTAGCTAAAGTTGGTTCCTTAACTATATCTATATTGTTAATTAGGATTTGCCCCTCATCAGGGGTCAAAATACCGGTCATCATTTTTAATGCAGTGGTTTTACCTGCACCGTTTGGACCTAGAAAACCGTATATTTTTCCACCTTCAAGATCTAAACTTAAATCATCAACCGCCTTGAAGTCTTTTCCAAACTTCTTAGTTACATTTTTTAATTTAATCATTTTTATCTCCTCATTAAACATTATAATACTTTTTATCGTTTTTAATGTAAGGATAGGCTGATTTTTTTAGTGTCTTATTTATAAGTCACTCTTAAAGATAATCTTTAATTGATAATCTCCCTTTACCTTACTATTTATTTCTACTTCTATATCTTCATTAGTTAGTGAAAGGTCTAAAGGCAAAAGGGCCTTGAAAACCACGATCTTTTCTTCATTATTTTCATAAATCTTAAAATCACTTGCAACAAGATCTGCATCGATACTCTCAAATATTGCCTGAACCTGTTTTTTAATTTCAATTAGATCCTTATTGGAAACATCTATTGGGTCCATATGTAAAACTATGCTTATCCCAAAAGACTCCCCTACCTCTGATTCGATTGTATCTACTAAATCATGCAACTGATAAATGCAGACATTACCGTCTACTTCGACTCTAGCGGTAACAAAATATTTACTAGGACCGTATTTGTGAATAACTACATCCTTAACTCCTAAGATTCCTTGATAACTTTTTATTTTATTAATTATTGAATCAGTGAATTTCGGGTTTGATTGTTCACCTATAAGGGGATTCATAGTTTCTTTAAACATTTGGTAGGTAGATATAAATATAAATATTGCTACTAATATACCTAGGTAGCCATCTAAATTAACCTCATAGAATGTATTAACTAATAAACCTATTAATATCACTAAGGTAGTTAGGACATCATTTCTTGAGTCCTTACTAGCGGCCATCAAACTCAGAGAATCTATTTTCTTACCTAAATACTTGTAAAATAAGGTTAGGAATATCTTCACTATGATTGAAACTCCTAAAATAATTATAGCAATGTAAGAAAACTTTATATCCGTAGGATTTATTATTTCCAAGATAGAATTATATAATAGTTGAAAAGCAATAAAGAAAATAAAAACTACTATAAATAAGGCACTTACATATTCAATCCTCTGGTGTCCAAAGGGATGTTCTTTGTCTGCTGGTCTATTTGCTAGTCTAGCACCGATATAGACTGCAAATGAACTTAACAAGTCAAGTAAATTGTTTATAGCATCTCCAATAACTGCTATACTACCAATAAAAATCCCAATCATAAATTTCACTGAACTTAAAAGCAGGTTGCATAGAATACCCACAAAAGCGCCTATAACACTATATCTAGTTCTCTTGGCATTGTAGTCCGCATTTTTTATTGAATTTATATTTTTGTTTTCCATTTTGCCCCCACTTTTATATTCTTATTATATATTCTATTATTTAATTTTGATATATCAAAGTGGTAAGGAATTATTTCCGAGGATATTCTTAAATATTTAGGTTTTACTCTATATAATAACGTAATAATCAAAACAATTTAACAGTTAGCCATGTTAGCCATAATAGATTTAAATAAATATCTATAATATTATATTAATATATTTTAGAGGTGTAAAATGGATTTCATACTATTAACGTTTTTTATAATATTTGTATTTTTACTAATTATTGCTACTTTCGGTTCTACTTTCACAACGAGCAAGTATTTAAAAAGTTTACAGACTTTGCATCATTCAATTGAAGAAAAGGTAGATGGTCTTGTTTTGTTTTACTATAGGAAGGTTTTGAAACTTAAAAAAATTAATGATTTTACTACCTTTATGTTTGTGCCTACATTTGTTCTTGCAGGATTTGGCATCTTGTTTGGAGGGTTTAATTCAATTGTTAAGATACCCCTGTCCATATCTTTCCTTGTGCCGCCTATTATTATCATTGCCGCGATAGATTCTAAGATTAATAAAACAAAGAAAAGATATTCTAAGTGTTTTAGAGTAATGTTGTTTGCGGTCGCGCTATTGTAACCCCAAAAGTCCAGGAATCCTAGATGTTATATAAAAGAAGTATTTTCAAGGAGTATAGTGACTCCTTTTTTACATCAATTAAAAGCCAAATAAATTTAGCACAAATTAGAGGCGGTTGCATAGAATACCTACAAAAGCCCTTATAACACAATATCAATCCCCTTAAGTGTTATAGTCAGTTTTTTTTACCTATTTTAGAGGTTTTTCCTCATTTTATTATCATTTTTACTTTCTTCTTATATATTTTGTTTTTTTGTGTTATCATTTATAAGTAGTGGTAGTTATTTTCAAAAATATTCTTAAAAATCAAAATTTTAATTAAATATTGGTTGAAAATGTCTATTTTTTAAAGAATAATGATATACTACTAGTAGCGAGATCTTTATGAGATCGCGGAAAGGTTAGGAATATGCAAGGTTTAGTTAAGAATTTTAACAAAGAAAAAGGTTACGGCTTTATCACTGTTGATGAAGGAGAAGATATCTTTTTCCACT
>DUOF01000121.1 GCA_012839015.1 bacterium | reverse complement strand
GTAATGTATCACATTCAACACTACTCCTGCTATTAGTGGCATTCTTACCTATTCTTACAAGACCCCTATAATTAGTAACACCACCATTTTTAGCAATAGACTTAGAGATAATAGATGAACTAGTATTAGGTGCTAGATGTATCATTTTAGCTCCGGCATCCTGATACTGGGTATTGCTAGCAACGGCTACCGAAATACAAACCCCTTTAGCCCTATTCTCACTTAGAATACAGGCTGGATATTTCATATTTATTTTAGAACCGATATTACCATCAATCCATTCCATTAAACCATTTTCCTTAACTAGGGCTCTTTTAGTAACTAGATTAACAATGTTGTTTGACCAGTTTTGAATCGTAGAATATCTACATTTGGCATCCTTCTTTACGATGATTTCTACTACCGCTGCATGTAGTGAAGAACTACTATAAATCGGGGCACTACAGCCCTCTACATAGTGAACTTCGCTACCCTCATCTACAATAATCAGAGTTCTTTCAAACTGTCCCATAAGTGGTGAGTTGATCCTAAAGTATGATTGAAGTGGTTTATCTAGTTTAGTATTCTTAGGAATATAGATAAATGATCCACCAGACCAAACAGCACTATTAAGGGCAGCAAACTTATTATCAGTATATGGTACTACTGTATCAATATACTCTCTAACCAACTCCGGATGTTCCCTTAAAGCAGTATCGGTATCTAAAAAGATAATTCCCTTTTCTTCTACCTCTTTTAACATTGAATGATACACTACTTCTGATTCATACTGGGTAGAAACGCCAGATAAAAACTTTTGTTCAGCTTCCTTAATGCCTAATTTATTAAAGGTGTCCTTGATAGACTCAGGTACATCGTCCCAACTCTTAGCTACCTTTTCACTAGGTTTAATAAAATAAGTGTAATCATCAAAATTTAACTCACTTAGATCGGCACCGAAATTAGGCATCGGTGTATTGACAAAGTGTTCATAAGCTTTTAGGCGGTAGTCTAGCATCCATTTAGGTTCGCCTTTACTCTTTGAAATAGCAACTATAACTTCCCTACTTAAACCTTTTCCAGTATTGTAAATAGAAACATCTTTGTCCCTAAAACCATATTTATATTCGTTTTCGAAGTCATTATTATTCATTAGATTCACCTGCCTTAGCAATAATTTCTTTTAAACCGTCCCAGGCTAGAGTAGCACACTTAATACGGTTTGCTTGTTTAGAAGTATTAATAAATGCTACTGCTTCTTCCAGTAGTTCCTCATCAAACTCCTCGCCGTGTAACATACTCACATAGTTATCTATAATTTTATTAGCCTCAGTAAATGTTTTACCTTTCATCATTTCAGTCAAGATTGAAGTTGATGCAGTAGAAATTGTACAGGCTACTCCATCAAAGCGAATATCTTCAATTACTTGTCCTTCAATCTTAACTTCTAAATCTATATTATCAATACAAGCCTCAGAATTGAGATTCTTTTTAATGTATTCTTTAGTGTTCTTTAGTCCCTTATTACGAGGGAACTCGTAATGGTCCATAATGATTTGTCTTATAAGTGCTGGTTCTTTAGAAATACGCATCTAGAAAATCACTTCCTTTCTTACAAACTTCAATAAACCTATCTATTTCTTCGTAAGTGTTATAGTAGTAAAAACTACATCTAAGAGTAGCGTAGGTATTAATTACGCCATCAATTAATTTAGCACAGTGTTGTCCCGCCCTTAAGCAAATATTGTATTTATTAAACAAACTGGCAGCATCCTGGGCAAAGACACCCTTGATATTAAAGGCAATCGTAGATCCTTTTATATGCTCATTATAAATTTCTACATTGTCTAACTCCTGCATCCGTTTAAGAGCATAATCCCTAAGATTAAGCACGTACTCAGTAATATTATCAATCCCAATACAATTAATAAAATCAATAATCGCACCTAGTCCAATAATAGCTTCTATATTTGGGGTCCCTGCCTCAAATTTTCGAGTAGTCTCATATACACTAAAGTTTCCCTCTTTGTAAACTTTCCTATTCATACCACCACCTAGTATTAGTGGTTCAATCTTAGTTATGAATCTCTCCCTAGCATAAAGAACTCCAACACCAGTAGGTGATCCTAGTTTGTGTCCAGAGAAGGCATAAAAATCGCAACCTAAATCTTTAACATCAACCTTAAAATGTGGAACTGCCTGAGCACCATCGATAATAGTGATGATACCCTTTTTACTGGCATATTCACAAATTTCCTTTACCGGTATAGTATCTCCTAAAACATTTGAAGTGTGGGCTAGAGCGATAAACTTTGTTTTAGGAGTAATCGACCTTTTAAGACTATCTAGAGTAATAGTCTTATTCTCTAGCTCTACGTATTTTATTTTAGCATTCGTCGTCTCTGCTACTCTAAACCAGGGTAATATATTTGATGAGTGTTCTAATTCACTTATTAGGATTTCATCACCCGCCTCAATGTTTTTTGAAACGTAACCGTATGCTACTAGATTTAGAGCATGAGTAGTCCCATAAGTGAAAATTATTTCTTCTCTTTTAGCATTAATAAAGTTAGCTACTTTCTTTTCACTATCTTTTATAAGTAAGTCTACTTCATAAGATAGAGTGTAGTCACCACGGTGAGCATTAACACCATATTTCTCATAGTAATTAGTAACCGCATCAATAACTATTTTAGGTTTTAAGGCCGTTGAAGCATTATCAAAGAATACCATTCCTTGATTGTATTCAAAGAACGGAAACTCCTTCCTAATATTAAAAGTGTCCATTTAATACACCCCTTCTGTGAAGCTTGCAATTAGTTTTTCCTTAATAGTTTCGTCTTCTAACTTGTTTATCATGAAACTAACCTTACCAAGGCAAATTAGATTACGTGCATCACTTAAACTTATTCCTCTAGAAGTAAGGTAGAAAAGAACCTCTTTATCAATCATACCAACACTAGAACCATGACCTGCCTTAACATCATTTTCATCAATAATTAAAATAGGTTTGTTAATTCCCTCAGCTTTTTCATCCAGTAGTAATATCTTATTATCCTGGTAGACCTCACTATTTTTAGCCGCCTTTTTGATATAAGAAACATCGCTAAAACTAATTTTACTCTCGTCTTTGGCAATACCAAAATTATCTATTTTTGAGTAGGTGTCACCTACTAGTGAATTAATTGTTAAATCATATATTTTTTCGTTATTTCCCTTAGATATTACCGCAGTGTTTAGAAACATCTTTGAATTTCTGCTCACTAAATCGCTATTAATTATAAGATTGGTACTTTTAGCCAATAAGTCGATAACCTCGACACTTATTTCACTATTATCGACACTCATCTCAAACTTGTTATTAAAGTTATCGCTTGTAATGATAAAGTAGTGTACATTAGCGTTCTCTACTTTAATTCGCTTACTTAAATTGCTCTTGTCAATAATTTTGACATTACAACCAAGTATACTAATTTCTAAATCGCTAATAGAACCTAAATCATTTAGATAAATAATTGCATCCTCTCTAATAGTTAAAAGATTATTAGTAATATGTGATTTATTAATTACTATTTTCTTCATCTTTAATCACCTTATTTAAACATAAACCTGCAGAAGAGGGACGGCTTTGTTTAGCTTTGGTTAG
>DUOF01000120.1 GCA_012839015.1 bacterium | reverse complement strand
TGCTTTTAAGGTTTTTTTTGTTAGCGTTGATGTTCTTATCTATTAGTTCTTTAACTCTATTTAATTTTATTAACTCTTCTTTATCTTTCACTTCATTTTCCCTCTAAAAAAGTATTACAAAACTGACAGTGGTCACCAATGCCTTCGATTATCTTACTTCTAGCACCACACCCTACACATCTAACACTTTTATATTTTATCCGGTTTACTTCTTTGTGTTTCTTTTCAATTATTTCTCTTTCTTTTTTATCCTTCAAATAGTCCTTAGAAGGGACTATCTCATATGTATCTAAGTCAATTATTCTTCCTTTAAGGCTTCCTTTTCTAATTAAGTTAATGATGTCTTGCATTACTTTCTTATTAGATCTTTTCACCATTAAGGATAGACCTTCGATTGAAGTTATCTTCTCGTTTAGAATGTAATGTAAATATTTTTTATTTAGTTCGTTTTTCTTGTCACTTCTTTCAAGTAAGATAAGTAGAAAGTTAATTACTAATATAAATAAAAGATAAAGATAAGTTTTCTCAATTCCAACAATAAATGCAATTATGGTTGAGAATAAGATAAAACTTAACCAAGTCTTTTTAGTTTCTTTGTCTTCCATTTAAATCACCTTCCTACTATTATAAGACTAATTACTATCATGTAATAGTTTTTCTATTTCTTCTTTACTTATTTTGCCTTCTCTTAGTATTTTAAATTCTTCACTTGTTATATCTAATATAGTAGAAGGTCTGCCCTTTAATTTATTACCAGCGATGATGATATCAACTTGTCCCTCAAAGGCACTAATTAACTCTTCTAAATCACTTATTGGTTGATCACCTGACTTATTAGCACTGGTAATTAAAATTGGTTTACCCAAATGTTTAATTACTTCATTTATTAGTTCATTATTGATCATTCTGACTGCTAAAGTATCCGCTTGTTTTCTTTTGTCTTTACAAACAAGAGTTAAGGGACCCGGGAATACTGATGAGAGTTTTTTTAAAACGTCATCACCTATAACTACGTGATCCTTTAACATTTCAAATGAGTTTACTAACATTGCCAGCTTTTTTCCCTTGTCCCTACCCTTTATCTTATATATTTTATCTAAAGCGACTTCATCATCTAGCCTAATAGCTAGACCATAAACTGTATCAGTAGGTAAGATAACTACTCCTGAGTTATTAAGGGTATCAACGATGTCTCCTACTATTAGGTCATTATATTTCTGCGGCATTATTTAAACACCTTCCCAACTAAGTTATTTTTACCATTTAAGTAATCTCTAACTAACATAACTTTTTTTGATGCTGGTTTAATTCTTTTTAAGCCAAGTGCACCATCACTCACTTTAACAATTATTAAATCTTTAGTAGTGTCTACTATTTGTCCGTTTTCTCCTTTATATTCTTTATCAATTTCAACTGCTTCATAGATCTTGATGATTTCATCATCTAACAAAGCATAAGCTCCTGGTTCTTCATTTAAGGCCCTTATCTTATTATAAATATTTCTTCTAGTATCATTTAGATTAAGTTTTTCATCTTCCCTTTTAATTAAAGGAGCAAAGGTAACTTTACTTTCGTCTTGTTTTATCGGGGTTATTTCTCCTTTTAAGTATTTAGGTAAAGTGTCAAGTAGTAAGTCTAGTCCGAGTACCTGCATTTTTAAAAACAAGCTCTTACTAGTATCTTCGTTATCTATTTTAAGTTTAGCACTGGATATCATATCTCCAGCATCCATCTTTTCTACCATTTCCATAATGGTTATCCCAGTTTCTTTTTCATCATCCATGATTGCCTGCTGGATCGGAGAAGCACCCCTCAACTTTGGAAGCAGAGAACCATGAACATTAATACATTTGTATTTAGGTATTTCTAAAACCCCTCTTGGGACAATCTGTCCATAAGCACAAGTAATAATAAGGTCAGGATTTTTATCTTTTATAAACTGATAATCTTTTCTAATAGAAACAGGTTGAAATACTTCAATACCGTATTTTTCTGCTACTTTTTTAGTTTCGGTTTTTACTAACTCTTTTTTTCTTCCGACTACTTTATCGGGTTGAGAAACAACCCCGATTATTTGATAGTTGTTTTTAATTAGTCCCTCTAAAACAAAGGCCGAGAAATCACCCGTACCCATAAAGATTATTTTAATATTATCTTCACTCATAATATCACCTTATATATTATAACTTAAAACGCATGTATAATCTAAATAAAAAGGGTGAAACTTCACCCAATTATTCTCCTTAAGATATTAATCCCAAGTTCAAATAAGTTATTCGCCCCACCGACTACTGCATTGACAAACTTAGAGTTTAAATTAGCAACAACGTTAGTTTGTCTCCTAGTCCCTATATCTACTTCTTCAATAACCCCATCTTTAATAATATTACCTGTAGAGACGTCTTGTTCAAATTCACTGATTATATGACTTAGTGAATCTTCTTTCTTATTAAGTGGTGCAAAGACACTAATACCTATAAGTAGTAAGAATCTACCCATCTAATCTCTCCTTTATTTAAAGGATATACTGTTCTATGCTAAAAATATGTCGAAAATAAGTTTTATAACATACTTCTATTAACATGTAAGGCCTCATTAATAGCCTCACCTAGAACTACAGATAAATTATTAACGTCCTCATCTATTTGTTTTGGTGTTACTATCATGTTTAAACCTTTTTCATCTAGTACCTCACTAATTATTTGAAGTCTAGACATATCTCTATATAAGGGATCATTAAGGGGCATCGGACCATAAATCTTTTCTAGAAAACTTAATGTTTCATCAACTATTGAACTAGCGCCTACTACGGTAGCTACACCAATTGCAATACATGGAGCATTTAAATATTCATAACTTAGAGCCTTTCTATTATTACCAATCCCGCTTCCTGGTGCTATACCAGTATCGGTTATTTGAATGACTTTGTTAACTCTAGCTATGCTTCTAGTAGCAAGTGCATCTATTAAGATAATTAGACTAGGTTTCAAATGACTTGCTACTGATTTTACTATATCAGCAGTCTCCATTCCTGTTTGACCCATAACACCTGGGATAAGCAAGGAGACTGCTTTAGTACCCGGCTTTATAGATTCAGGATCAAATTCAAAAATATGGCTAGTAACGATCACCTCTTTAGCACTCATCGGTCCTAGAGCATCTGCCATAAACTGCTGATTACCTAGTCCTACTACTAATACCTTGTCATCTTGAGTTAGTTCATACTTACTCATGATTTGTTTTAGGTTTTCTGTAACTACTTCCTTGACTGTATCACGGTTATACTTATCTTCTAAGTTGTTATACTCAATTGAGACATAACTACCAACCTTTTTATTAAACTGATTATTTTCGCTTAAGATATCAACAAAATTAATAAACACATCTTGATACTGTTTACTACTCATTACATATTCATTAGTAGTTTTAGTATCTAAAACTACTTCATCAATTAAGTCAGTCCGAGGACTAAACCTACTTAAATCTATTTCCATATTATCACCTGTGTTAGTATTAGTAGGTTTTACTTAAACAATACTCTTTTTGGCGCTTTCTACTAAAAACAGTTCAAAACCAATAAAGCGATCTACTACTCCTGTTTTTATGTTGTAATCTAAATCACTAAGCCCTAATAGCATTGTCTCTAGTCTTTTTTTGTTTGTATCCTTTAACTTCTTAAGACCTAGTTTAACCCTATAAGGGTGAACTTTAAGTTCACTAGCTATTTTAGCTTCACTATACCCCTTATTACTCAAAACCCCAAGTTGGTATAAGAACCTAACTTGTGATGCTACAAGTGCTATAAGGGTAATTGGTTCGCTGCCCATTAATTTTAAATCACTATAAATCTCAAAGACCTTATCTAACTTCCTTTGAAATAAATAATCGATCATTTCAAAGACGTTGTCATCTAGTTTCTTAGAAACTAATAAATTAATATCTTCAAGGTTTAGATCATTCTTGTAGGCACTTAGTTTTTCTACTTCATTGCTAAGACCAATTAAGTCATTTCCTACTCTTCTTATTAACTCACTAAGGGCTTCATAACTTATATTAGTTTTTCTTTCCTTAAACATATTCTTTACTAATGTATGTAAATCTTTTTCATTTAAACTAGTAACGCTCTTAATACTAGCTTTAGATTTTATCTTCTTCATGATTTTACTATCTTTTAATCCTTTACTTTCATAAGTAAAGATTAAAACAGTGTCCTTAACCTGATTATCTAGATATCTTTCTAATTCATCAAAACTTTGTTCAAAATCAAGTTTAGGTCGCTCATTACCTAAAAAGTAAGCATTGTTTACTACTACTACTTTTTTATTCGACATAAATGGAATCGTCTCTGCATCATTGACTATTTCATGAAGCGGAGTTTTATAAGCGTCATAGTTTATAAAATTGAATTCATTTATTTCTTCTAGATTATCTTTAACGATTTGCAAAACGAATTGTTTTATCATTATCGATTGTTCACCGTAAACTACATAAATCATTAATATCACCTTGATAATTTTAACATATTATTTGAAATACTCTAAGTAAAACTTAGTAAATATACTCTCACTAATAAAGATATGATTGTTTATATCAGTTCTTAAATAGGGGATGTTATTTTGTCTTAGTCTATCTAGTACCTCCTTGCTTGGGTGTCCGTAGTTATTAACACCAGAACTTATAATAGCAAGTGAAGGTTCTATTTCTCTTAGGAACACTTCGCTAGTCGAGTTCTTAGATCCGTGATGTGATACCTTTAAGATATCTACTTCTAGATTATATTCACTTATTAGTCTTTCTTCTATAGGGACTGATATATCACCGGTAAAAAGAAAGTTTAAACCTAGATACTCCCCATAAAGTACGATACTCCCATCATTATCCCTTTTATCATTTATATTTAAATTACTAAACTTCTTATTACCAATTTTTACTCTCTCAATCATTGAATCATTAATTACTTCCTTAACCTTGAAGTTACTAATTAAACTAGGAAGAGAACCAGAATGATCAAAGTCATCATGAGTAATGATAACTTTATCAATTACATTAACCCCCTTACTCTTTAAATAAGGGATTATTTTACTAGTAGCTATATCGCTGTATTTAGAACCCCCAACATCGATTAGTACCGCCTGCTTGCTACGAGGTATAAATAGGACCACACAGTCACCTTGTCCAACATTTAAAAAAGTGACTCGCTCATTTGAGTTAAGACATGGCAAGGAGTACTGAATGATTAAAAGGAATGCTAAACATATTAAATACTTGTATTCATTTAACTTATTTTTACTCTCTTTACTAATAAGATAAAAGATTAGAATTAAGAAATAACCAATCAGGAAAATAAGACTAGGTTTACCAAATACTAGGTAAACACTCTTACTCTCAATAAGGTTAACTAAATTATTAAATACATTCATAATGAGTCGGTAGATTAGATCAAACTTACTTAGAAACAAAGTAATAAAAGAAAAGATAAACAAATAGCCAATAGGTTTGCTAATCAAAATAATTACTATTAGAGTTAAGACATTTAACTCATAACTATTTAACAATATAATCGGAATACTTATAAGAAACATATTAAAAGCAAGTTCAAATCCTTTGTTACCTTTTACTTGATATTTAGTTAGGTTTACTATGATTTCAACAGCATAAGCAAATAAAAAAGAATAGAGAAAACTATAGTTAAAGATATATCCGGGATTTATAAACAA
This sequence comes from bacterium, assembly GCA_012839015.1. Lineage (GTDB taxonomy): Bacteria > Bacillota_I > Bacilli_A > RFN20 > DUOF01 > DUOF01. Next base: position 3,090 of record DUOF01000120.1, on the reverse strand, counting down.
AAAAGTTACCCCGATCGCTCCTAAAAGCTCTTGATTGCTTAATTCAAAATCAATCTTCTTATTAAACCTCTTAAAGATATGATAAAGAAACGCCCTAAAACTAGACACTGAGAAATTTAGCATTGCTAAATAGATACTAACAAGAATACTACTTACGAGAAGGTTCCCCTTCTCTATTCTAAATTTTATTAATATCTTATCTATTACTTTAAATAACAAAGAAAGATGAAAACCTGAAACTACTAGTAAGTGACTACATGATAGTAAGCTAAAGTTAGTAAATAAAGTTTTATTAAAGGTTTCCTTTTTATTAAATAAAATAAGATTTAAATAACTAACACTCTCCTTGTTTCTCCCCTCTAGCAATTTAATTTTAACTAGTTCAAACAGGTTATTGCCGTCTTTAACAACCTCAAATTCATTACTATCTAAGCGAGAATATACCCTTTGTTTATTTAGGTAGTTATAAAATTCATTATAAGTACCTTTAATACTCTCCTTGTTAGCTACACTAAAGATAATATCTAATCTATTAATTTCTATGTCTTCATAGTTAAGTAAATAGTAATTGTCATTTTGACTAACGATCAAGTACTTCTCTTTAACTTCATGTACTTCGTAGTAGTAACTATCACTTACTTCATTTTCTTTATAGAAGTTATAGTTGATGATTATAAATACTCCTGCAAAAAGAAGTAAGACTCCTAGTTCCTTTTTAGTCAGTTTGGTAAATACTATTACTAGGTATCCTAGTAACAGTAAAAAAAGACTAAGTGTTTGATAGTAGAATAAAACACTAAGTAAACCTAGTAATATTAGAAGAAAGACTAACATCTATAAACAAATTAAATCTTTAAGTTTTTCAAAGGTTGCTTTGCCAATCCCGTTTACATTCTGGATTTCTTCAATCGTTTTGAAATCACCCCGATTATTACGGTATTCAATGATCCTTCTGGCGTATACTTCTCCGATATTAGGCAAAGTTTGTAACAGTTCACCACTAGCAGTATTTATTGATACTTTAATACTTACGTTATTACTGTCATAGTTTACATATGGAATATAGTAGTCTTGGCCATTTTGTAAAATTACAGAGGTATTTATCGCACTCATATCGGCATTGGACGTTAAACCTCCTGCTAGAGCGATAAGAGTATTTAGATTGGAGTTGCTCTCTACTTCAAAAGATCCCGGATAGCTTATCGCACCCCTTATTGATACAGATAAAGTTTGTTTTTGATGTTCCACATCAACAATACTGTTAGAAGGTATCTGGCTAATATACTTATTAGCCACATCCATCCCAAGTACATACACAATTGTAAAGATAGCTACTATAATAATAACTTTCATATTCTATTCCCCCTTATCTATTTAATAAGGGAAATACACTCTTAATCCTACAAATAAAAAAGTATCTACTAGAGATACTATTCTATATTATTAAAGTCTTGTAAAAGTTTTACTTTTTACCTAATTTAATTATTTCGACTTTGTATGGAACTGGGGCTTCAACTTCTACTATATCTCCAGCCTTAGCACCGATAACCGCTTTAGCTAAAGGTGACTCACTAGAAATACGGTGAGCAAGAGGATCAGCCTCTACATTACCAACAATTTCATACTCTTCGGTCAGATCTAGTGTTAAATCTTTAATAGTGACAAAACTACCAATACCAACCTTTTTACTAGTACCATTAGCTTTTATAAGTTCATAGTTGCTAAGAATAGCCTCAATTTCTAAAACTCTAGATTCTACTTTCCCTTGTCTTTCTCTAGCAGCGTCGTACTCTGCATTCTCAGAAAGATCACCAAGTGATCTAGCTTCTACTAATTCTCTAGTAACTTCTGGTCTTACTACGTCTAACAAATATCTATATTCTGCTTGAAGTTTTTCTACACCTTCAGCGGTTAATTTAATTTTTTCCATAATTTCACTCCTTAATGTCGCCGTTGATTATAGCATTAAATAAAATGCCTGACAACAACAATCCTTCAAATATTGTTTTATGTTGGAAACTACTCAGTTTCCTCCATGAATGCTTCATAAACTTCACTTACCATTTCCCATTCTTCGTCACTTTCGATTTCACTAAGTTTACCACTTTCTTCATCATATCTGAAAGCCATAACTTCTTCACTTTCGCCTTCTTCATCATAATAAAGTACATAATCAAAGCCATATTCTTCACTAGTAAAAGTGAATAATACTGTCATCTCTACTTCTTTGCCATCTTCTCTAGTTATAACAATCTTATCTTCCATATGTTTATCCTCCTGTACTGTCTAGGTAGTCTTGTAATATGACTACCGCAGCCATCTTATCAATAATTTCTTTTCTTTTCTTTCTTGATACATTGGCACTGATGAGTCTTTTTTCTGCCAGGGTAGTACTCCATCTCTCATCTAAAAGTACTACTTTAATACCTATTTCATTTTCAATCATACTTTTAAATTCAATACTGATATTAGCCTTGTCACCGACATCATTGTTCATGTGTTTTGGTAAACCCAAAACTATTAACCCGACTTGTTTCTCTTCACAAATCTCTTTTACACGTTTAAGGGCACTGCCATAATCATTATCTTTAAATTTATAGGTTTCTAAGCCACTAGCAATCATACCTAGAGAATCTGAAAGAGCAATTCCCAGTGTTCTTGATCCTAAGTCTAGACCTAAAACTCTCTTATTTATCATGACTACCCCCTTAATGCTTATATATGTTGGCAACTATATCATTTTTTATTCAATATATAAATACTTTATGCAAGTAATTTTTTTAGGTAACGATTAAAAAAAAGAAATATTGCTATTTCTTATTTTACTTTCTTACCGTCATAATAACCACAACTTGGGCAAACTATGTGAGATTTTATTTTTTCACCACAGTTAGCACACTCGATTAAGTTAGGTACAGTTAGTTTTTCGTGTGATCTTCTTTTTCCTTTTGCTGATTTAGAAGTTCTTCTAAATGGTACTGCCATTACCTACACCTCCTATATATTTTCTTAATATCATAGCGTTTTATTCTAAGTCACTTGATGACTCTCCCTGCAAACACATACAGAATTATATATTACAAGTGAGTT
>DUOF01000119.1 GCA_012839015.1 bacterium | reverse complement strand
ATAAATTGAAGGTTTTCATCAACTTGAGAAAGAGTAATCCTTTCTATTCTATCTTGACCCTCTATTTTGCTTATCGTATGAGATAAGTAAAGAGGGATATTAAAATCTTCTAAACATTGAACAATGTTACGATTTAATCCGCTTGAGTATGGCATAAGTTCTGCTACTCCCAAGACCTTAGCACCCTCTAGTGTCATCCTACGTGCCATGATTAGCCCTATATCACCACTACCTAATATAAAGACACGTTTACCTACTAGGAAGCCGTCGATATTAATATATCTTTGAGCCAGTCCTGCGCTCATTACTCCACTTGGTCTAGTTCCCGGTATTGAGATAGCACCTCTGGTTCGTTCATAACATCCAGTAGCCATGATGATTGCCTTACCCTTGATTACTTGATAACCATCTTTGTTGTTAGAACAAATAACTTGTTTGTTTTCATCAATTCCCAAGACCATTGTATCTAACATATAGTCAATCTTTAATGATAAGAACTCATCTTTAAATCTTTGGGCATATTCAGTTCCTGATAATAGTTCTTTAAATTCTCTAATCCCAAAACCATTGTGAATACACTGTAGTAATATCCCGCCTAGATCATTTTCTTTTTCGATTAGGAGTATATTATCTATTCCCTGCTTCTTAGCCTCTATGGCAGCAGCTAAACCACCGCTACCCCCACCAATTATTATTAAATCATAACTAGTCATTAGCATCACCACTCTCTTTACTATAGGTTTTAAGGATATAGGATTTTAGCCCATCATATCTAATATCTAACATATCTTTATTTAGCTCTCTTGCTAATATTTCAATAACGCGAGGTTCACAAAAACCACCCTGACATAATCCAAAACCTGGCCGGCATCTTTTCTTGACCCCTTTAACCGTTGTAGCGCCCGCATTTCTTCTAATAGAGTCAATTACTTCACCTTCACTTATTTGTTCACATCGGCAGATTATTCTGCCATAACTAGGATTTTCTTTTATTAACTTATTTCTCTCTTCCATCCCCATTTTAGATAAACGATTTACTTTTCTTCTCTTAGGGTTATAATTTTCCTTTTCGTTTAGGTCAAGGGTTTTTGAAACAAGTTCTACTGCTTCTAGTGCGATACTAGGTGCCGCGGCAAGTCCTGGTGACTCAATCGCTCCGAGTATAATAAAGCCGTCTTTTTCCTCGATAATAAAGTCGCCAGTATTGCCAGTAGACCTAAGTCCGGAGAACTGTCTAATGTTTCTTTTTAAAGGTAGGTGTGAGACCATCCTGTTAACACTGCTTATAATCTCATCAATTGTCTCCTTATGGGTCGAGTAATCACCCTTATCATCTATGAAATCGCTACTAGCACCAACTAAGTAATTGTTATGAGTTGTTGGGGCCATCATGATACCTTTCCCCTTATTTGAAGGCATTGGGAATAAGACATGACTAACATAGGGTTCTTCAAAGTGATCAAGGACAATGTATTCACCTTTTCTTGGTCTTATTTTAAAACTATTTAAGTTTACCATCTTGGCTATTTCATCTGAATATAAGCCCGCAGCATTAACTACTACCTTTGCTTCATATGTATTATCTTTAGTTTTTACTATATAGTAGTCTTTCTTTTTGGTTATTTTAGTGACCTCTTCATTTAGTTTTAAGGTAACTCCGTTATCTACGGCATTTTCAACGATAGCAACACAAAGTTCAAAAGGGTTCACTATCGCCGCGGTCGGCGCATATAAACTAGCAATCACATTATCACTAATAAATGGTTCTTGTTTTTTAGTTTCTTCTTTGTTTAGTAGCTTGACTTCAACGTTATTTTCCTTAGCCCTAGCGACTAGAGCATGAAGTGCTTCTATTTGTTCTTCTTCCGTGGCACAGGTAAGGGAGCCAACTCTTTTAAACTCAACATCTAGTTCTTGGCAAATTTGTTCATATAATTTGCTACCCCTTATATTATGTTTAGCCTTATTTGTTCCCGGGAAGGGATCATAACCAGAGTGAATGATAGCACTATTGGCAGCGCTGGTTACATTACCTACATCATTTTCCTTATCCAAAATAATGGTTTTGATGTTATAGCGAGACAACTCTTTAGCGACAAAACCTCCTATAACACCCGCTCCAATAATTAATACATCGTACATATGATACTCCCTTTCTTATTTATTAGGCTTAAAACTTCTAGTTGCGGCTACCGCCCTTTTCCAACCGTCGTATATTTCCTTAACATTACTCTTTGTCCGTGATGGTGCAAACATCCTTTCTATTTCACTAGTCTTCTTAATTTCCTCTTTATTTTTATAAAGTCCAACACCAAGACCTGCTAAATACGCTGCCCCTAGGGCAGTAGTTTCTAGGTTATATCCTCTTTTAATATTACAGTCTAAGATATCACTTTGAAACTGCATCAAGAAGTTATTTGCACTGGCACCTCCATCAACTGATAATGACTTAATCTTAATGCCTACTTCCTCTTCCATTACCTCCATAACATCTTTGCTTTGGAAAGCAATCGCTTCTATAGTAGCCCTTATAATGTGCTCTTTACTAGTGGTTCTAGTTAAACCAAAAATAGCACCCCTGGCATCATTGTCCCAATACGGAGTACCAAGTCCTACAAAGGAAGGGACTACATAAACGCCTTCACAACTTTTAATCCTTGTAGCGTATCTTTCACTTTCAACAGAACGCCTAAACATTCTCATCTCATCCCTTAGCCATTGGATCGCACTCCCCCCGATAAATACAGATCCCTCGAGAGCATATTCTACTTTCCCATCTATTCCCCAAGCTATCGTTGTAAGTAAACCATAGTTCGAGAATATAGGCTTAGAACCTGTGTTCATTAGCATAAAGCAACCTGTACCGTAGGTGTTTTTAATGTCACCCATATCAAAACATGCTTGTCCAAATAAAGATGCCTGTTGATCACCGGCAATACCAGAGATTGGGATTTCTTTATTTACCAGACGATTAAGAACACTAGCGTGTCCATACACTTCGCTAGAAGACTTAACCTCTGGCATCATCGAAGTTGGCACTTCAAATAGGTTTAAAAGCTCTTGGTCCCATTCAAGGGTACTAATGTTAAAGAGCATTGTTCTTGAAGCGTTAGTATAGTCGGTTACATGGATCTTACCATTAGTTAGATTCCAAACTAACCAAGTATCAATTGTACCAAAAAGCAGTTTTCCTTCTTCCGCTTTCTTTCTTGCACCCTCAACATTATCAAGTATCCATTTTATTTTACTTGCAGAGAAATAAGGATTAATTATTAAACCGGTTTTCTTGTGAATGTTTTCCTGGTGTCCTTCTTTGATGAGTTTTTCGCAGATTTCTTGTGATTGCCTGGACTGCCATACAATTGCATTATATATAGGTTTGCCAGTATCCTTTTCCCAAACGACGGTCGTTTCCCTTTGATTGGTTATACCAATACCTAGGATATTGTTAGTATCTACATCGGCCTTATAGATTGTTTCTTTAATAACTTCATATGTCGTATCCCATATTTCAATTGGATCGTGCTCTACCCAACCACTCCTAGGACAAATTTGTGAAAATTCTAGCTGAGCACTAGAAACCTTCTCACCCTTCTTGTTGTATAAGATTGCCCTGCTACTAGTAGTCCCTTGATCAATCGCCAAAATGTACTTTTCCATAGTTTCCTCCTATAATCTAACCTTAATCCATTTAATAATATCTTTAATTACTTTACCCTTTTCATTTTCATTCAGGATCTCATGTTTTAAATCATCATATATTTTAAGTTCTTTATCTTTGAGAGTAAGGTTCTCATATGTAAAGTAAGCTGCACTCTTATCTACAATAGGATCTTCTTCTCCATGCATAATTAGGGTCCCTACATTAATATTACCAATATTATCATTAACATATTTAACCCCTTTTATAAATGTATTGCCTAATAATCGTAGTGATATTTTTTTAAGCACTAAAGGATCATTCCTGTAAGCCTCATTTACCTCCTTAGATGAAGTAAGTCCCTCACTTAGATCATTCTTATACATTATTTTAGACATTAACCTATATGGTAGTAACTTAAGCATTCTAGCATTATCAGGTGTCTTATTGGCAGCACCTGAAAGTATCAAGTAATCAATTTTATCAACATATGTAGAGGCATAAGACGTGGCTATTAGACCCCCCATTGAATGACCAAATAAGAATAACTTAAGATTAGGATGTTCTTTTTTAGCAAGATTAATAACAGTATCTAAATCATTTAAGTAATCCTTGAAACTTTTTAAATCTCCTCTTTTACCAGTGGACTTTCCATGTCCCCTGGCATCATAGCGATAAACAATAAAATTATTGTTTGCTAACTCGCTAACAAAGTGATTATATCTTTGTAAATGTTCTCCTAAACCGTGGACAATTATAACGGTTGCTTTAGGATCATCTGGTTTATCTTTTCTTAGAAATAACTCCGTATTGGTGTCTGCAAGAATATAGGTATCCATTTCCATTTTTATCCTCCAGTTGATTATATTATACTACCCCTATTATATTTTTAAAATTTTAACAGGCAAATATAAAACAATTGCATTGTTAATATGTAAGTAATGATTTGAAAATTGATATCAATTAAATTATAATTTAATTAAGAGAGTGAGGTTTTTATATGTTTTGTAGAAAATGTGGTGGGAAGTTAGAAACTTATGGGAAAAATTGTCCTTTTTGTGGAACTCCAACCGGAGAAAAATTTGGTGTAACCTATGAGAGTAATGGTCCAAGGAGTTACACATCTGTAGCTAAGTGGTTCTTTATGCCTTTACTTATGGCTATTCCTATTGTTAACATTGTTTTATTAATTTTTTGGTCTTTTGGAGATAGAAAAAAGGATGACCCAACTTTTAGAAATTGGGCCTTGGCACAATTATTGTTTATCTTAGTGGCTTTAGTGGCTATAGTAATAGTGATATTTGTGGTAGCCTACGGTGTAGTAAACCTACAGGAAATTAATAATAATTATTTTTAAGTAAATGAGTTAATTTCTTAGTTTTTGAGTATTCTATCTCACTAGGAGTTTTCTCCCATGGAGAGAAATAGGTTCCACTCATTAATTTTATCTCCCTTTTTAAAAGGGTCTCTAACTCTAGATATTCATTTATATCTGTTGCAATGAAAGCTAAATTGTATTGTTTAGCTTTTTTAATTAGTTCATCAAGCTTATTCTTCCCCAAGTTATCCTCATGGATATTTCTAACTAGATTCTTATTTAAGATGATGTAGTTAGTTATTTTAAGCAGTGAGTCATATTCATAAAACAAGTTTTCATTTATTAAAAGAGCGATCTCTATTCTTTGGTTGTTAATCTTATTAAGGGTTTCCATGACTTGTGGTTTTCTATTAATTACATCAAAACCTTTCCTAACATCTAGGTTTATAATAATTTTGGTTCCAACAAAAGTATTATCAGACATAATAAACTCATGGAATTCAATGACATCTTCTAACTTTAAGTTAAGTAGTAACTTAGACCTTTTGTATGGTCTTTTCTTCATAAATGAGAATATATGACTCTTAAAGTAAATATCAATAAACTTTTCATAGGAGTTGTTTTGAACTGCGTAATTCCTAATCTTATCAAAATTAACATTACTATTATTTAAATCCATTTCACTAATATATCCGATAACCTTATTATTATCGAATGAGTATATTGGTAAATATTTTAGGTTGATCCTGCTTTTATCTAGTATTTGATCTAGTTCTTTCTTGCTATGGAAAGCTGCCATTTCGGCACTCCTTAGTTTATCGTTGTAAACTATTATTTCTTCTTTAGCTTCCTTGCAGTGTTCACTTGCAATGTAAGCATGGTTGATAAACTCCCCAATGTCTCCTTCAACATTTTTAGAAACACCTATATTAATGCCAAGTTCGATAAATAGACCGTTAATATCAATTGGTTTAACCAATTCCTTAATGATTAAACGTGCTAGTTTCTGAATTCTCTTATCATCAATTCTTTTGGTAACGTATAGTAAATAGTGATCCTTCCCCATATAGGCTGGAACTCGGTAATAGTTTTCTAATTGTTTTAGTCTTTTTTTAAGAATGTATAAAACATAATCTCCAGTTGTTTCACCATACCTCTGATTGATTAAATTAAAATCGGTTACATTTATGTAATAAAGGGTCCCTTTAGTGTTATCTTTAGCATATTTTTCCTTGAATGTTTTTACATCAAGTAACTTATATGTCTTATCTTCTTTGAAGTCCCTTCTGTATGTACACTTGATTATTACTGTTTTATCTTCTTTGTTATAACTTTTAAACTTGAATACTAGAGTCTTAACTTGTTTCTTATTAACAAAACTAAGTGTATAGTCATCATTTTGACTATTGTTAATGAAGTCATTAACTTTTCCTTGGAACTCTTCGTTCTTCTTTAGATTCTCAATAATTTTACCAAAATCTAAATCTAAGTTGTCAATGTTACTTACACCGACTTCCTTAGTTTTTAGATTATACTTAATAAATAGGTTTACTTCCTTTTTTAACTGAATGTCCTCGGTATATAACTTTCTTTTTTTCTTGAAATAAAAGAAAAGCGAAAACGCTACTATAGAAAATATAATAAAGAATATAATTAAAATTAATAATGCTATCTTGTCCATTGCTAAATCTCCTCCACTACTCAATCGGTGGTAAGTAGAACCTACCATGAAGCGCCCTCACCTCTAAAACACTAATAAATCCCGTATTGTCTACCCCTAAGATTAAATCAGTGATTACCCTAAGTTCATTATATGATATAACCATCGTTAACTGTTGTTTTAACTGTTTGCTATATGCTCCAGTGACATTAATAATTGTACAAGAGTGCTTTGTCTTCTTTAATAGTTCTTCTGCTAAGTTTTCAGCATTGCTACTAACGACAGAAATTACTACCTTCTTATTTCTAACATAGATAAAATTAATTACCAAGGTGCTAATAAAGATGTAGACAATTGTATACACAAGTGAGGGTATATCTTTAAAAATTATTACCGCTGCAGACATAATAAAAATATTAATAATAAAGCTGTAACTACCCACATTACTTCCCTTCTTATTCATAAGATACATACTTATTATATCAGTTCCCGCACTTGAAAATCCGTTTAGAAATGCAAAACTAACACCAAAACCAACGATAAGTCCTGCTAGGATAGATATGTCTAATTGAGAAATTATCTTATCAAGATGCAGCGCAGTCCCAAGTTGAAAAGGAATCAAGTTAATAAATAAGGTGTAAAACACAACATTTAATAATGACAAGATAGTAAACTCTTTACCAACCCTTAGATATCCTAGAATAAGAATTGGAATATTAATTAAAAAATAACTAATACTGTAAATTAGTGATTCAAGTTCAAGAGAAATTCCGCCTTGGGCGGATACCCTAGAAATAATTAGAGCGATACCCCCGACTCCCCCGGTTAGCATAGTAGAGGGCTGAACCAGTATTTTAACCCCAAAAGCCATAAAGAATGAAGCAATTATAATAGCTACAAGTTGAGTAAGTCTTTTCTTTTTCTTAGCTTTTAAAATATAATAGGCACCAAAAAGAACTCCTATAAATAAGAGTAAATATATAACCATTACATCAATAAACATATTAATCATCCCTTGAATGATCAAAGTTACCACCATAAGAATTTCTAACTTCTAATACAGTAGTAAAACTTTCAGGATCAGTATTCTTTATCATCTTGATTGTTTCTTTTAATTCACCATAATATATGACCATATTTAATTGTTTTTTATCCTCTTTGCTATAACCTCCGATTACATCATATATAGTACAAGTATACTTGGTATTTGCAAGCAGTTTGCTAGCGATTTCTTCCCCTTTTGAACTAACAATTTGTAATAACACTTTTTTATTACGAACATAAAACATACTAATGGATAAACTCTTAGTAAATATATAAACAAGTGAATAGATTACTAATATAAAACTATTAAATAGAAATAAGGCTACTAACAAAAGGATTAAGTTAAATGCAATTGTATAGTTCTCTGTCTTTCTATCAAATTTTTCAGCCAAGTAGCCACCAATAGAGTTTATCCCTGCAAAGGAGAATCCATTGCTGTAAACTAAACTAACAGCATATCCCATCACTAGACCTGCTAGTATTGCCATTAGTAACTGGTTGTCTATCTGGTCAAGTTGTAAGATAGTCCTAAGTTCACCAGGAATTATAAGTACAAAAATTGAGTGAAGTAACACAGCTAGTGATGAATAAATGAAATGTTGCTTGCCTATTTTTTTAAGTCCGAAGATAAGTATAGGAATATTCAAGGTTATGTACAAAATAAAATAAACAAGAATGTTACTATGACTATTGTCACTTGAAACTACTCTTGAAAACAACATTGAAAATCCACCAATACCATCAGGAAGCAACTCGACACTAGGGTGAGATATAATTATCTTAATAACAAAGGCAGACAAAAAGCCTGCTACTATTGCAAAAAATATCTTTCTTAAATCTAATTTATTCTTCAGCATAATCAGTCATCTCCTCAACCTCGATCATTTTTATCACTTTTTTATCTTTATCTAGAATTGTCATTTTAAGATTATCATAGTAAATAACATCGTTTTTCCTAACCCTACCTGCTAATTCAAGGATCCATTCAGAGATAGTTTTAGCCTTAGTTCTGGGTTTTTTACTATCTTCTAAGTACTCCTCGAAAAATTCTGATAATAAGGCCTTACCACCTACATGGTATAAGTGATTCCCTATCTCAAAGAAATGTTTTGGTGTCTCATCATATTCATCATATATTTCACCAACAAGCTCCTCTAAGATATCTTCAAGGGTTATAATACCCATAAAATTCTTATTCTTTAAATTATCCACGACAATCGCCAAATGCGATTTATTCATTTGTAAACTTTCTAATGTATCAGAAAGTAATTTTCTTTGAGAAAGATACAGAGGCTCTTTCATTAGCTCAGTTATGTCTTTTTCCTCTTTCTTAAATAAAGTGTCATAAACATCTCTTTGGTGGATGATTCCAACGATAGTGTTTAGTTCCCCATCGTAAACCGGTAATCTTGAATAATTGTTCTCATAGAATATCTTAGCAAGTTCTTCGAAACTAATATCTTTGTTTATATAAACAACTTCTTCTTTCGGCTTCATAGCAATCCTGACAGTTATATCATCGAAAGTTATTGCACTTTGGATGAGCTTACTCTCACTATGTTCAATAACGCCTTCTCTCTCAATTGTTTCAACAATATCAATGAGTTCATTCTCGGTAGCAGTTATCTCTTTCTTACCTAACTTTTTATTTAAGGATTCTTCTAGTTTTCCAAAAATAAAACTAATTGGTTTTATAACCAACATAAAGAAGTAGATTATTCCAGACATCGCCATCGTTAGCTTTTCTGGCGCAATCCTGGCAAGTGTTTTAGGTATTATCTCACCAAAAATAATTACTATTATGGAACTTGCAGCGGAAGCTAGTAAGACACCCTCTTGACCTTGACTTAGGAGGCTAGTAAATAAGTAAGTTGATAAGGACGCTATTAAGACATTAAAAATATTGTTTAATACTAAAATAGTCGTTAAAAACACAGAAAAATTATCATGGATTTTTAGTACCCTCTTAGCCTTTTTAGCCTGTCTCTTATTACTTGACTTACTATATTGTTTAATTCTAATTGGTTTAATACTTAAGAACGCTATTTCTGATGAAGAGGCGAATGCAGACCCTATAATCAAAAGAAAAATAACTATTAATACATACATAGCTTCCATAAATACACCTCTTTAATAGTATACATTATTTAGACTCTTTTTCTATGTTTAAACTTTAAATTTAGGGTAAACCTAAATAAAGGAGGGTTAATATGAAAAGGGAAAGAATAATTGCTATTAGAAGAGACAATCTTGGCAGGTTAGTAGAATTCAAAACTAATAATAATAAAATATATAATTATGAAATGGCTAAAGAGGCTATAGACAAGGGTTTAATTATCAATGCAGAGGTAATAACAGGTAAGGATAGTCTGATGCACATTAAGAAAAAAGACAATAAAGATAGCGACTTTAATAACACTTCCGAATTTTAACTTTTTATTGTAGAGTAGTTGCAAAAACACTCCTAAGATGCTATGATTTTAAGAGCGAAAAGAAGGAGAATGTACATGGAAAAGAAGAAAACTGGTTTTTTTGCAACAATATGGAATCTTATTAAAAGGGGAGTAAAATTCATTTGGAATTATATTAAAATTGCTTATGAATATGTAAAGGATAATGCTTGGATTCAACCAATTGTTATTGTAATCTTGATCTTTGCTCTAGTGTTCACACTTCAAGGTGCCATTAATGGCTTTGGTAAAATAGGTGAGTGGTTTAAAAAAGATAAGGAAGAAACAACAATTAACTTATACACCACTATCTCTATGGATGAATTAAGAGAAAAACTAGATAACGGTGAAGATTTCGTCTTTATAATTACCCAAGATACTTGTAGTGCTTGTCTAAGTTACTACCCGGTCTTGAACCAATACTTAAAGGATAACGATGATAAGGTTATCTATGCCTTAAATATCACT
>DUOF01000118.1 GCA_012839015.1 bacterium | reverse complement strand
CTAAAGAGTACTGATAAAGATGAGATTAGGGAAAGATTAGAAGAACTTACCCATCGTGCCGACTTTGAAGGCATGACAGGTCTTAGCACACCAACTACAATCATTGTTAGGAACGGCGAATTCGTAGATGCTAAATTAGGTGCACTAGGAAATACTGGCGGAACTTCTTATGAAGAATTTGTTAACTTTGTTGAAGGTAACGAAATACCATAAACTAAATAAAATTCATTACTTGAAAGGATACCCTGGTGGTATCTTTTTTTATACAAAAAAAAGATTGACTCTCTTTAGTCAACCTTTCTTTACATTAATTATTTTTTCTTCTTATCCATGAATATTGCAGCTCTTCTAGCATTATATTCATCCTTAGTAATTATTCCACCTCTTAGTAAACTAGTTATTTGTTCAATATGATACTCATACTCTTTCTCATTGTGGACTACTATTTTTCCTGGGACTCCTTCAACTGGAGTGAAGGCTGACAGGAAACTCTTACATCCTACTCTTACTAAACGGTACTTGATTAATTTCTGAGTATCTAATTCACTAAAAGGGATATAGCCTTTTCTTAGAATCTTCCTAGCAATAATTCTAGGAGTGTATACAGTCATTATTAAGTGGAGTAGTGCTATTACAATAACTGAGTATAAGTAATGATCATTTGGTAGATGAAGGAACTCAGTGTACTTACTGTCAAGTCCTAGACCTTGTAACCAACTAGCAATTTGTACTCCTGCGCCAGCCCAAAGACCAAGGGTGTATAAGGCTGCAAGAATCACAAACCTCCCAAACCTCTTCTTAAAAAGGAGGTAGAATGGACCTAAAATAAAGTATCCAAAGGAAAAACCGAGCCTAACCGCCTTCTTATCCCCTTTTAAATTTGAAAATACAACCTTCATTTAAATCACTCCAATACTATTTATATCTTACATCATCGATCGTTTTCTTTGCAACTTAATTAACTTTTAAACTAATTGTTGTCTATAACCTATGGACTAACCATCTCAACATCAATACTAAACCTTGCTACACCTTTGTTTCCAAGTGCATCCTCACTGTATACATGAATGTAGTAAGTGCCTGATTGTTCAAATGGTATTTCAAGTCTTTGAATATTTCTGGTTATTTGTCCATTTTTCCTTACTATGGCATCTTTAAACATATGATTTCCTTCATAAATGGCCTCATAGTTTTCCACGGTTACCTCTAAATCACTATTATCACTAATAAAGTATTTGGAGTTAAACAAGGTCGAGAAGATTAAATCAAAATCAGCAGTTTCCCCCTCTTCTTCAAGGATGAAATTACAAGTTCCTTCTTCTCCATCCCTACAATCTATATTAAATTGTAAATCAGTACTAAAGACACCGAATGTTTGAAGACGGTATTCGATGTACTCATCATCTACCAAACCATAAATTAGATCAGAGACTTCACCTGCAACAAATATACTTATTTGAGGCGAACCTATTAGGAGTGTATGTTCTTCAACCGCAAATTGCTTTTCTGGAGTGTCGATATTGATACGGTAATAACTAAAACCATACTTGCCACTTATGCTGTCCATATAATCATTATACATGGCACACATGGAGTTATCTACGAATAGTTCATAAGCTACTCCATAAAACGGTATTAAAAACCTTAATGTATCCCAGAAGGTGAATGGCACCCTGCTATTACAAATATTATATGTATAATCTATTTCTTGTTCACTTTCACCTGGATCTTCTTCGAGACATTCGTAATTACCGTTTGCATCAGGTTCATATTCACGGTCACTAAAGATACAGTAATCCCCGGACCCTCTACTACTAGTAGTTAGTAATATAAAACTCTCTTT